>NZ_KE383815.1:16803-21655 GCF_000422285.1 Desulfatiglans anilini DSM 4660 | reverse complement strand
GCCTTTCTTCCCCTCCATCTCGCTCCAGATATCTGCGCGCTACCGAATCCGAAACCGACTTCGCCTACGTCCTCGCCCTCCTCAGACGCGGGTACTCCGAACACGCCATCCGCTCCCTCCTCATCGAGCAACGGACCTCCTGGGATCATCACCAGGGCGAACGGAGGAAAAATGCCTATATCAATACAACCATCGCCAAGGCCAAGACCATCATCCAAAACAAGTCTGTCCAAATTACCCCGAAAATCACCACCAATCGTCCAGGATAATCAGAAAAAAAACGTCAGATTATTGTGAAAGACGACAACCCGCCTCGTTCGAACACTGCCTGCAGGGGGGTGAGATTCTCGCGAAAGGGAACGAATCCGGCGGTTTTTACCTCTCCGCCGACATAGACCTTCTGCGCGGAAGACTTGACGGTGACGAAGACCTGGGGATCCCTGAGCCGTTTGGAAGATGCCGAGCGGATCGCTTCCTCCAGTTCGACGGTCGTCAACCCCGCAGCTTTGACTTCGCCGGTGACGCCTAGCACAATCAACCCATCGGGCTGAACGATCACCTCCTCGTCGTGTCTGTCAGTGTAAGGAAATTTGACCAGAAGGGTGTCTCCGTTTTCGATGCGATAAGGGGCGGCCACGGTAGGATCCCGGGCGATTTCAGAGGGAATCTGGCTGAAGTCCGGTCTAGACGCGCAGCCGACGATCATCAGCACGGGGATGGTGCATAGCAGAAACAGAAGGCGGATGGTCGACCCCTTGGATACGGTTTTTGCAGCTATCTTCTTCATGCGATGTTTCATTTCCTACACCCCCTGCTCTGAATAACGTCCTCAAAAGCGTGGTTTTGCAACGGAACCAAAAATCCGGATGCTGAAGGAAAACGGTCGTTTCTCTGCCCGGTATCGGAAAATCCCGATTCAGCGGGCGCCTTTTCCAAAGAAAACCACTTTGACGGTTTTCAATAAGATGAATATATCAAGCCAAATCGAGAAATTCTTCATGTAGTAGAGATCATAGCGAAGTTTCTCAATGGCATCCTCGACCGAGGCTCCGTAAGGATAATTTACCTGTGCCCAACCCGTTAATCCTGGTTTCGCGAAATGTCTTTCGGAATAATAGGGGATTAATTCCTTCAATTCCTTTACAAATCCAGGCTGTTCGGGACGTGGTCCGACGAGACTCAGATCGCCTTGTAGAACATTGTATAATTGGGGCAATTCGTCCAAACGCGATTTTCTGAGGAATTTTCCCAGACGTGTGATTCGGGGATCATTTTCCATAGCCCATTGGTATGCAGTGTTTTTTCCTTCATCGTTTACCATCGTCCTGAATTTATACAGTATGAATGGTTTTTCATTCTTTCCGATGCGAACTTGCTTAAAAAGAATAGGACCGGGTGAATCACATTTTATTAAAACCGATATCATTAAAAAAATAGGTAAGGTGGTTATGATCCCCAATGCGGCTAAAATATTATCCATAATATTTTTAATAAAATAGGTGATCCAACCGCTATGGAAGCCATCGCTGTAGATCATCCAGCTGGGATTGATGTATTCAACCAGCAGCTTCCCACTGGCCTCTTCATAGAATGACGGGCCATCCATTATTTTTGTGCCGTTCAATTTAGCGGAAAGGAGCTCTTTTGACGGAATGAATCCTCTACGCTCGGATGGAGAAATGACGATGATGTCAGGCTTTACGTTCGTTACGATCTTATCCAGTGATTGAAAATCGCCTAGATCCTTGAGCCCTTTGATCCGACTGTTCTCATTAGGTGCCGCTACGTAGCCGAGCAGGCTGTACCGACCCCTCTCTTTTGCGGCGCTGGCGCCTATCATTGCGGCTTGTTCACCGGAGCCCACTATGAGGACTTTTTTTGTAGAATGAAATATGTTTTCTGCTACATTGCTATGGAAAGAATGCCATAGATATTGAAAAATCATAAACGTAATAATGGATATCCACAGTAGATGTTCATCGAAATTAAGTGAGGAAATGTGTATTACGGAAATAAGAAAGACAAAAGCGAGTATATTGCTGGTGACGATGCGCAAAAGTGAATTCAATTTTTCAAATTGTTTTCCGCGTACATATAGTGCAGACATGCTGGAAAAACAAATGATTGTCATTATAAATACTATGGAAGTATCTAAACTAAAAAAATTATATTCATCGGCTAAGTCAATAAGATTATAGGCTGAAGATGACACCAGATATATAGAGAGAAAACACAGAATTATATCTCCTGTCAGCAATAGGAAGGATCCTCTGGTCGAAATATACTGTTTCAAGAATAGCATGACAACCTCTGATCGATAGTCATTATGCAAATGGGACCCGTATAAATTACAAATCGAATCAAGATGATTTATGCCGAAGATACACTTCCGGCCTCTCAGCTACAGAGGCAGCCTCCATTTATCAATGTGATCATATTTATTGGAAGAATTGATTGGATTGCAGAATCTGTAATGCAACCCGGTTGGATTGCAGATTCTGCAGGACATATAAAGGAAACCCTTGGCCAAAGATCTTTTAATGGAAGATTTCGAGGGAATCAGAACAAATTTCGACTCCGACCGATCTGCCAAGGATTTCTATGTTGACATAAAAGGTGCATCGATTGGCTGACGGAGGCCTTTCGATGATTCCTTCGGTCCCTTCGAGAGGGCCGTTTTTGATCCGTACGCGCATGCCGGCCTTTAAATTCTGATCGACTTTGATGTCGGGACCGTCAACCGCGATTTTCATTAGATTATCAATCTGTTCCTGGGGGATGGCCTCCGGTCCCTCGGAACTGGATCCCAGGATTCTGACCACGTTCTTAGCCAGGATGACTTTCGAAAATTCTCTTTGGAGGGGATGGGTATGGATAAAGATATAGGAAGGGAATAAGGGAAAAGCGACCCATTTCTTCCGGTCTTTCCACTGTCTCAATCTTTTGATAGTCGGCAGATACACATGAACACCGGATCCCGTCAGTTCCTTTTCAAGGCTGAACTCCGCTCTTGACCTGGTATAAACGGCGTACCAGCAGAGATCAAAGCTATGCGTTTCAGACATCATGTGCATTCCTCAATATATGCGATGCGGTAAGCCGTAATCGAGATGAGAAATGTTGTCCGCCGGATCTCTGGGAGATGCTCCTAATAATTACCCTGTTCATTAAGCAAATTTTATGCCTTTACTCAGCACAACTGATTCCAAGGCGTAAAAGATTCTGGGTTTCCGGCCTGGCAGATGAAATTGTCGCTTAATATTCAGTGGATTAGGCTGGTGTCGTTTCGAGTGCAGATATTTGTAATCGTATATTCAGTTGTTTTGCGGAATCCTTGGACGGCCAGATTTTTTCAAGAGTTCTCTTCAATCTGTTTCCATCCGCTACATTCTTACCCCTGAACGATCCTTCTGCTGTTTCCAATCGAAACATTAATTCTGCAAGTTTTTAGGATTTCATGGAAATTTTTGCCTGTTTCATTTCGAAGCACTTTGCCTTCCGATATCTGAGCGGCAAAGAAGATCATCCTGCTGAGAGCAGGTTAAAAGAAATTCCTGGTTCGACTTCCTACCGGAAGTTCTATGCCAACTGAACCCCATCTCAATGGGTTGAAAAGGGCTTTTTTGGGGGGCCAGGTGGGCTTGCTGAGGCGGGCTTTTCCGGGCGGGAAGTCTGATGTGGCTGCGAACGCTGGAACCGATCTGCTGGGGAGCCCTGGGCGGGAGTTCGCTACGCCGGCAGCGGGGCAGATCAGCTCCTCTCATGGCCAGCCCTCTTGGATGGTGGGAGCCAGGCCCTTCGCTGAATCTGCATGTCTTGAACTGTTCATGAGAGCTTTTCGTCGGCGATTTGCCGCTTGTGAGCGTTTCTACAGTGGGTTCTTCAATAATGTCCCAATCATCGTCAGATTAGGGCTGTTTTTTTAGGGTGAATATATAAAGATGACAATTACGAAAATAATCAAGCAAATATCATCCATGCAATTGATGACATCCGTTTTAAAATAGAGGGTTGTCATCATAATGATCAGGAAAACACTTATGAATTATCATTATTTTCCTGATTGTATTCGGAATACATATTGAATTAAATATTATTGAATCTGAAAAGCAACAAACTGAATTTATGGTCAGTATGATATGAGCTGTGTTTTGAAGTTTTTGAAATGATTCAAATTTGTCTGCGCAGCCAATGGGGATGTGCGATTCTGATTCATGCTATATGAGAAGAGGAGGATGATAATTATGAGAAGCATAAGTACAATAGTTAAATCATTTCTATTCGGTATGATCTTTTTCATGTTGATGATAACAACAGCTGGTGCCGCCGAGCCAAGCTATGGAATGGCCAATGTCGATGGAGATTATGCGGAGTGGAATCTGGCAGACGATTTTTTCGCGGATATGTATCTCGCTTTTAATCCTGATTTCTCAGTTCTATCGAAATTGTATTTAAGATACGATTGCCAATCCGGCACGATGTATGCGCTCGTCCTCACCACGCCGGATACCCTCCCGGCAGTGGTTTCGGCCGGGGATGCGTGGATCGCCATCGATAGCATCGCCAACAAAGTCGTAAGCGGAAGCTCCGGGGATGACGGAACGCCGCCTGATTTCGCTTGGGTTGGCCTGGGCTTCGACGGCGATCTTACCCATGCACGGGGATACGAGGCCTCGTTCAGCATTGCTGAGGGCTCTTATGCGATCATCGCCCATGTGAACGTCATCAGCGGTGGAACGCAGACGTCGGGGACTGTCAAGACGGGTGTCCCTCTGACCATCGACTGCCCGGTTTTAGGCGCATGCTGCTTCCCGGACGGGACATGCAGCGAAGTGACCGCGGCCGAATGTGC
>NZ_KE383815.1:0-16368 GCF_000422285.1 Desulfatiglans anilini DSM 4660 | reverse complement strand
CCCTGTCCGCAGCCTACCGGCGCATGCTGCTTTCCGGACGGGACATGCAGCGAAGTGACCGCGGCCGAATGCGCGGCGCAGGGCGGGGCCTACCAGGGCGATGGAACGGACTGCGACCCGAACCCCTGTGAGACCGTTGTTGCATTCTGTGAATATTGCGTCATCGGTATTGAAGGTGTTTACGCCGACCCGAAGCTCTGGATAGATGGATCAATCGTCAGCAACGGAGAGATCGTGATCCTCGGCGGAGGGAATCTCGTTGATGTCTCGGGAGGCGGTGAGGCCTCTTACGGAGTGAATCAGGTGGTTTCCGGGGATCTGATTCACAACGGAGCGGTATCCATCGGCGGCGGGAGCGATATCAACGGCAATGTCGATTCGGGTGCGTCTATTGTAATAGGAACGACCGTGCAGATTCAAGGTAATGTGACTGCGGCAGGATCGATTACATTGGGTGGAGATTCCTATATCTATGGGACGATGACGGAGTTCGGGGTGCCCCTCGCTTACACGCCCATTCCATGTCCTCCCGAGACGAACTTTGCGGCAGGGGGACTTCCGGTGGTCAAATCGAACGGGAAGACCACGATACTTGCCCCCGGGAGCTATGGTAAGCTTGAGCTTGGATCCCTCAACAAACTCTATCTCTCATCCGGTAATTACTATTTCACAAGTATAAAGGTGCTGAATTCTCTGAAGCTCTATCTCGATTTGACCGGCGGACCGATCAATATCTATGTGGTAGGGGACGTGTACTTCGGGACGAATATGGATGTCTATCCGACCGGCGGGGCTGGCGCGGATGTGTATCTCGAGACGCACGGGGCCTTCCAGATGCTGGGAGGTTCGGACTGGTACGGGTCTGTCTTTGCCCCCTTCGGAAACATCGTCATCAGTGGTGGGAACAACAACATTTTTGGAAGATTGTGGTCCTGCAAGAATGTTATTTTGGACGACTGCATCACCATTCACTGTGTGCCCTGTCCATAATGATGGATAACGGCCAAGACGGAATAGACGGAGCATCCCGGCGACCGGGATGCTCCGGGACAGCTGCCTTTTTCTTTCTGTTTGCTTTTCCGCCCAAGCAGCACCCGAAAAAGGGCAATCGTGACTCTGCCCTCCTTTTGCCGGTGCTGCATGGGCGGGGTGTTATTTGAAGGGATCCCAGCGGACCGTCTGCTTTTCGTAGGAGGGCGGAAAGAGCTTCAGAAATTCGTCGTAATAGTACAGCTCCTTGAAGGACGCGAAGGGGAGTCCGTAAGCGGCTTTGGGCCGCTTTTTCAATTCATCGGGGTCGATCTTTCGCGAGACGATCTCATCCATGACGTCGTCCATGCCTGTGCCCATCGCGAATCGCAGTTTTTCGCGGTTGGCGATCCGCTCCGGCAGCATATCCCGAAACGCCTCGCGGAGGACGTATTTCTCCACCTGTTTTTCGCCGTAGATTTTCCATGACATGGGGATGGTTTTGGCGAAGGCGACGACACGGGTGTCCAGGAACGGCGTCTTGTAGATGACGGAATTGCCCATCCAGCTCCGGTCGAGGCGCCTGAGTGCCGTGTTATAAGCGATATCGAGCAGTTTTTGAGCGAGGCGCTCACGCTGTTCGGGGCTTTTGACGCGGGGGTTCTTGAGGACCATCCGGTAGCCGCCGAAAAGTTCATCGGCGCCTTCTCCGACAAGGACTGCGTTGCTGTATTCCTTCACCATTTTGGAGACGAAATAATTCGAGAGGATCCCCGAGATGCAGTCTTCGTCGAAGCTCTCCAGGTACCAGACGGCCTGGGGGATGAATCCTTCGATATCTTCGTCGGTGATTTCACAGATATGATGCGACATGCCGAGAAAATCGGCCATGAGTTTGGCGTTTTCGAGGTCGGGTCCCGGCGAGCTTTTGACGGTTCCTGTCACCAGGGTGATGGAAGGATCCAGCTCTTTTGCGATCGCCGCTATGATGGAGCTGTCGAGCCCCCCGCTGAGGGATATGGCCTTGACGTCGTCCATGCGCCTTGTGACGGCGTCGATCAGGAGCTGTCTGAGGAGTTGGGCCGCCTTTCCGATGTCTCCGCCGTGGTCCGGGATTTCCGGAGCGAATGGCTGAAAGGGCTTGAGGCCATTCTTCGAGCTGTAGGTGCAGCCGGGCTCGAGTTCGTGGATGTTGAATTGCACATGGTCTTTGAGGCCTTTCATCTCGCTGCTGAAATAGAAGACATCGTTGTCCCAGCCGTAGAAAAGGGGCCTGGCGCCCACCGCGTCCCGTGCCAGAATGACCTCGTCGTCCTTTTCGATGATGGCGCAGACGAAGCTCCCATCCATGCGGCTGAAGCAGTCCATCCCGTGCTTTTCATAGAGTTCCAGAAACAGTTGAATGTCCGTCTTTCCGTTGTCCCGCTCGTTGAAGAGCTTCCCATCAAAGAGGATGTAAGGGGTTTCCTCCAGGGATGTGCAATAGGTTCTTTCGGGCGATAGATTGATTTCATTCGCTCCCAGGGCGCCCCTCGCATCTGTCAGCGACCGGACGATCATGTTGTCGGGCCCCCGATGATGCATGTTCTCGATCATGTGAGCCATGTCCCTGGCGGAATCGGCCTCAATCCGGCCGTGTTGTGAAACGATGCCTCCAATGCTAGCCAAAACGAACCTCCTTGCGTGTTGACCCGCAGCGTGGATTTTCCTCGCCGGCGCGGCGGGGATCCGCGGGTCGATCGAAACACTATAACGGATGGGCCAGAATATTTCAAGTCAAAATATTTGGCCTCACATTGTTATGGTGGGGCTTTATCCGGAGAAGGCCGTCTGATATGCGAAGTTTTCAGGCCGGGGATGAGGATGTTTCTTCGGACCCTGCGGGTGCTCGGCCCCCGCCCTTCCGGGGTGGACGCGAGCCAACAGGACGGAGACACCCAAAAGATCGTTCGGCCTCCACCCCTCCGGGGTGGACCCGCCAGTCTGGTTGGCAGCAGGGAAAGGAAGCGGTTGCGAGGATAGGGCCTTCAAGTCTTGGCACAGGCATCCGTGCGGCTCACCGCTGAGATGGGCAAAAAAGAGCGTTTCTGGATGGAAACCGGCAAGAAAAAGGGCCCAGCGGGGAGGCCGGCCGTCAGGTGTGCCTGCATTTGAGCAGGCGGATCCCGGTGGTTTGTTGAATGATGGTGGCGCCTTGGAACAGGTGGTCGTTTCTTTCGGGATAGTCGGACCGGAAATGGCCGCCCCGGCTTTCCTTCCTGTGCAGGGCCGATTCGACGATCAGCCGGGCGACCAGGGAGAGGTTCCTGAGCTCGATGATCTCGAGCGTCGGGTAGAAATGCCAATAGATGTCGTTGGTGATTTGGACGAGCCCGTTCAGGATGTCCATGGCAACACGCAGACGGTTTTCATTCCGGTCGATGGCGCAGTAATCGAGCATCGTTGCCCGGGTCGTATCCCAGAAGCGGTTCAGCATCGCCGGGTTGATTTCAGGGTGGACCGTGCTGCCTTGCCATGGCGGCGGCTTCAGATCCGGATCCCGCAGCGATGGATCCCGCTCGAGGGCTGCATCGACGGCGATTTTTCCGTAGAGTGCGCATTCGGTCAAGGAGTTGCTGGCCAGTCGATTGGCGCCCATCAGGCCGGTGCAGGCGACTTCTCCGATGGCGTAGAGGCCGTCGATATCCGTTTGGCCGTCCGCGCCCACGATCACGCCGCCGCAGGTGTAATGGGCCGCGGGCACAACCGGGATGGGCTCGGCGGTCATATCGATCCCCTTTTTCAGGCAGTGGGCGTAGATCTTCGGGAAGGACTGCCGGATGTATTCCTCCGGCTTGCCGGTCAACCGGGTGGTGACATTGAGCCATACATGCGTCAGATGCCTTTTCTTCATCTCGGTGTCGATCGCCTTGGCGACGATGTCCCGCGTGGCGTGGGATCCGCGTGGGTCATAGGCCAGCACGAAATCCTGGGTCGAATCCTTGTCGAGGGTAAGTACACCGCCCATGGCCTCGCCCCGCAGGGCCTCGGTCAGCAGAAAGCGCCTCTCGGCGGGGTGTTCCGGACTGACTTCATAGAGCACCGTGGGGTGGAATTGGAAGAATTCCATATTGGCGACACGGGCCCCTGCCCGATAGGCCATGGCGATGCCGTCGCCGGTGGCGTTTTCAGGGTTGCTGGTGTAGAGGAACGCTCTGCCTGCGCCTCCCGTGGACAGAAAGGTCATGTCCGCTTCGATGGTCTTGACCCGGCGCGTTGTTCTGTCGAGCACCCAGGCGCCCAGGCACCGGTCTTTGGCCACCTTGACCTCGGAGATGCGGTTACGGGTGATAAGGCTCACCGCTGCATGGTATTCCAGGACGGTGATCAAGGGCTGCTTCCTGACGAGTTCGACGAGGTGCTCTTCGATGGCCTGCCCTGTGTAGTCGTCTTTGCAGTAGACCCTGGGGCGCCCATGGCCGCCTTCCTGGTGGAGCACGTACTGTTTGTCCGGATCCGCCTTCGAGAAGGGCACACCGTGGTCGATCAGAAACCTCACACCGTCGGGGAAGGCCCTTTGGACGAAGCGTTCGACGACCGATGGAATGCACAGTCCGTCCCCTGCACGGAGGGTGTCCTCTATGTGGGACTCGAAGCTGTCATCTCCCTGTGCGACCCGCTCCGGGTCGACGGCGGCTATCCCCCCCTGCGCGTAGTACGTGTTGGAATGGGCAAGCTCCGACTTGCTGATGAGGATGCAGGATTTGCCCCGTTCGCTCAATTCGATGGCAGCCCTGAGGCCGGCAAGCCCCGAACCGATGACCAGGAAGTCTGTCTGAAGCATTTCCTCTAAAGACGGCATGTCTGTTTACTCCAAAGACGAAAAGATCCATTTCGAAGCGTTCCGCAGCCTGCCAGGATCTTCAGCCGAAAAGGCCCCTGCTGTGCCGGCCCATGGGAATTTCCTTTGCTCAACAGGCTGTTCAAAAACGCCCATCCGCTGCATGACGCTCATCCCGCGTCGATTGCGGCCCACTGACAGGTGCGCCTCATTGCACGGGATATCAATAGCGTTGTGTCTTGCGTTGTTCGACAGCCTGTACACGAGAGATCTCTCGACAAGCTGTCAAGGGGTAGAGGCCGGCATCCGCGCCGATTCATGAGATGGCCAGCATGCGCTCCAGCGCCACCCGGCTCCATTCGGCGGTTTCCGCCGGGACCTGGATCTTTCCCGGCGCCCGCCCCTCGAGAAGGCCCTCGAGTACGGCCAGGAGCCGCCCGGGTGTGCTCCGGCTCATATCGACGCAAATGGAGTGCTCCTCGTCCAGGGGATAAACCGTACGATCCGGAAAGGTGGAGGCCAGCCGTTTGACCAGCCGCAGCTCCGTTCCGACCGCAAACACCGAACCGCTCTCCGCTTCACGCACCTCGCGGATGAGATATTCCGTGGAGCCGCTGCCGTCCGCAAGCCGGACCACTTCTTCGGTGCATTCGGGGTGCACGATGATCCGAATGCCCGGGTACCGGGAGCGAAACCGCATGACCTGCTCCGGTGTGAAGCGCACATGGACCGGGCAGAAGCCGTCCCACAGGATCACCTTCGCCCTGTTTGGATCGCCCTGAAGCCGGGCCTTCCCGCGGTCCCAGAGCGCGATCTCTTCCTTCGGGATGCCTTTGGCGAGGGCGGTGTTGCGGCCGAGGTTCTGATCGGGGAGGAAGAGCAAGCGCGGCGCCTGTTCGAAGGCCCAATCCATGACCTTGGCGGCGTTGCTGGAGGTGCACACGACCCCGTTTCGGCGGCCGCAGAACTGTTTGATCTCTGCGGATGAATTGACGTAGGTGATCGGCACGATCGTCTCCCCCACCAGGCGGGTCAGTTCGCCCCAGCACCGCTCGACCTGCTCGAGCCGGGCCATGTCGGCCATCGGGCAGCCGGCGTCCGGGTCGGGCATATAGACCTCCTGCTCCGGGGAGGAAAGGATGTCAGCCGTTTCAGCCATGAAATAAACGCCGCAGAAGACGATATAGCGGGCCTCCTTGCGTGAAGCGGCAAGGCGCGAGAGGTTGAGGGAATCCCCCACATGATCTGCGAACTGCACGATGACGTCCGGCTGGTAGTGGTGGCAGAGGATGACGACCCGGCCTCCGAGCGCCTCCCTGGCCTTGGTGATCCGGGCCACGAGCGCTTCTTCGGCTATGGATCCAGCAGGATTCTTCCGGGTTGTTTCGGCATGGTGTTTCGGCATGATGGCTTCTCGTGGTTGAGGCGATCCGTTTGCGGTGTCGGGGCGCCCCCGGCCGACAGGCAAGCAAACCTGAATCCTCGGTCAGGTTCTCCGAGGTGTCCGCTCGTTCCTGCGGAGTACCGGGGCGGTTTGGCAGAACGTCGGGAAAGGGTTTGGAAGGCGGTGGCTATTCGGGTTCCGGAAGGGGAGTTTCTTCACGGCAGCCTGTCTCCAGGAAGAAATTCCAGGCTCAAATCCAGCGGGGGGGCTGAGTGGGTGAGCCACCCCATGGACAGGAAATCGATCCCTGTCGTGACGACCTGATGGATGTTGTCGAGTCTGATCCGGCCCGAGGCTTCCACCAGGGCCCGCCCGCCGATCAGCTTGACCGCCTCCCGCATGCGGTCCGGCTCCATGTTGTCCAGCATAATGACGTCCGCGCCTGCACGCAGGGCTTCTTCGACCTGCGCGAGCGACTCCGTTTCCACTTCGATCTTGACCAGCGGCCCGATCCGCCTTCGCGCCCTTCGAACCGCTTCGGAAACGCCCCCGGCCGCGACAAGGTGGTTGTCCTTGATCAGGACCGCGTCGTCCAGGGCCATGCGATGATTGTACCCGCCTCCGACCCGTACGGCGTATTTTTCGAGCATCCGCAGACCAGGGGTGGTCTTGCGGGTGTCGGTGACCTTGACGTGGTGAGGTTCGGCTATCATCGCCATGTTGCGCGCGGCGGTGGCGATGCCGCACATCCGCTGCATCAGATTGAGGGCTACGCGTTCTCCGGAAAGAATGGCGCGGGCCCGTCCCCGGATGTTGCAGAGCGGAGCTTCCTTGGAGATGGCGCTGCCCTCCGGCACCAGGGGGTCCACGAGCGTCGAGGGGTCGAGGATCCGAAAGACGGCCTCGGCCACCTCCAGACCTGCGATGACGCCTTCCTCACGGCTGACGATGACCGCGCGCGCCTCCGCTTCGAGGGGGACGACGGCCTCCGTCGTGATATCGCCCCACCCCAGGTCTTCTTCCAAAGCATCCCGGAGGATCTTTTCCAGACGCAACGAATTCATACCAAAAAACATAGCACGTTCTGGAAAGAAAATGAATCGATTCAACGAAAGGCCGGCAAAGCGCCTCCGTTTTTTTGCAGTTGACCACAGCCGGCCGATCCCGGAAAATAACAGTTTCCATCCGGAAATAGTCTTTTTGGCCAATCTCGGCGTCAATCTGCGCGTTTGCTCGTGCGAAGTGCAGGTCGCTTCCGCGCAAGCGCTTGGATTTTTGCGATTGACCAGGAATCCTTACCTTTTCAGTGGGGACCGGGCCTTATGCGCCATTCCTTTCAGGGCGGACGAAAATTCATCTTAATCTTAATTTTTCTTCAATTATCCTATGCATATCCTGATCGTAGACGATGACGCCGTAACCCTCAAGAACCTGAGGCGTCTCCTGGAAAAGAGCGGCTACAGGGTCAGCTCTTTCACCAATCCGGTCAAGGCCCTCGAAGAGCTCAGGGAAGGGACGTTCGACCTTCTCGTTACGGATCTCAGGATGCCGCATATGGATGGTTTGAGCCTCCTCGAGGAGGTCCAGCGGGCCGACCTCGGCATCGAGGTGATCGTCATGACCGGTTTTGCCTCGCTCGATGGGGCTGTCGAGGCGACGAAACGAGGGGCTTATCACTACCTGGCGAAGCCGTTCACCCCTGACCGGCTGCGATCCGTCGTCAGCGAGGCCTTGGAGCATAAAGCCCTGAGGGATCGCGGGGCGAGGGCGGATGCCTCCATTCGGCAGGGCCGTGGAGACGCGCACGCGGTTATGATCGGCGAAAGCCCCAGAATGATGCAGGTCACGGATGTCATCCGCCAGATTGCGCCGACGGACTGCAATGTCCTCATTACCGGTGAATCGGGCACCGGGAAGGAGTTGGCTGCACGCGCCATCCACGCCCTGAGCCCCCGGGCGCAGGGGCCGTTTGTCGCCTTCAACTGCGCGGCCTTCAGCCCCGAACTGATCGTGAACGAACTGTTCGGGCACGAGAAGGATGCCTATACGGGTGCGACCTCATCGAGGCCGGGCCTCCTCGAGGCGGCCAACGGCGGGGTACTCTTTCTGGATGAGGTCGGGGACATGCCCCTCGACATGCAGGCGAAGCTTCTGCGGGTGCTCCAGGAACGGGAGTTGCTGCGCGTGGGGGGCACGCGCCCGATCGCCCTCGATCTCAGGGTCCTGGCGGCGACGGCCAAGGACCTGAAGATCGAGGCCGCCGAAGGCTCCTTTCGACAGGATCTTTATTTTCGTCTGAATGTGGTCAACCTGGTTTTGCCGAGCCTCCGTGAGCGCCGTCAGGATATCCCGCTCCTGGCTTACCACATGCTGGAGCGGTCGAGGAGGCGGATGCGGAAGAGCGTCAAGGCGATCTCCCGGCAGGCCATGGATCTGCTGGAAAACTATCACTACCCCGGGAATGTGAGGGAGCTTGAAAACATCATCGAGCGGGCGGTGGCCCTTTGCCGAGGGGATCGCATCCTCGCCCGCGATTTGCCGCCGGACCTGGCGGAGCTGGAGCTGCACCCCTATGAGCGGCCCGGAGGCTCCCTCATGAATCTGGAGGAGCTGGAAGAAGGATACATCCGGCATATTCTTCGACTGACCGGAGGGGTTCGCAGCAAGGCCGCTCTCATCCTCGGGATCGATCGGGCCTCTCTCTGGCGCAAGATGAAAAAATACGGGATCGACTGAGCGTCTTTCCGCATGGAACCCGTCGCCGCATAAAGCGGGGGTCTGGGCAGGGCGGCTCATGACCGTACGATGGATCGGTTCTGCAACATGAGCGTTCGCATCTGCAACAGATCCTCCCTGTTGCATCGTCCCCGTTTCCGGCTCCTTTCATCGATGGAACGTTGCGATCTGCAACGTTTTCCTCCCTCCCACCGTTTTTCCCCCGTGTGATTTTTCTTTTATAAATCAATATCTTAACTGCTAGACGCGCCCCTTGGTATGCCGCTTGCTACTCCTTTCGATCGAGCAATTCGAGAGTCCAGAGAGAAAGGGGAATGCAGGGGCATGCTCCATCGGATTCTGGTCATATTCGAAAACCGGAAGGTTCATCGTCCCGCGGTGCTCTATGCCCGCGAACTGGCCCTGCGCATGGATGCAGAGGTCACCTTTCTCACGATAGCGGAGATGGCCTTCGCGGGGGGCTCCCTGCTCGGCTCCAACCGGCACCGCATGCGGCGCATCGAGGAAGAGATGGGAGCGGTCCTGGGGGCCTTTGCGGCGGATTTTTTGAAGGACGGCATCTCGGCCGGCGTCGCCTTGAGGGTCGGAGACGCGGCCCAGGAACTCCTGAAGTTTCTGGCGGAAAGACCGCCTTTTCAAACGATCCTGTGGGGAAGCAGCGCGGCGCTGCCGGAGACCGGCCCGGGGCGGCGCGCGCATTGGATCATCCGGGTGGCCGGGAATCTGGAGTGTCCGCTCATGGCTGTGGCCGGTAGATCCGCTGCGGTGCAGCCGGCCGGAAAGACGGAAACGACCTGAACGCTGATGGAATCGGAGGAGGGAAGACGCGGAATGCAACCTTTGACGCTCGATATGATTCTGGTCATGCTGATGATCGCGGTGGCGGTGTTCCTCTTCATCGTGGAGTGGGTACGGGTGGATGTCGTGGCGATCCTGATGATGGTGGTCCTGCCGCTGCTCCATCTCGTCACGCCTAAGGAGGCCTTTGTCGGGTTGAGCAGCAACGCGGTGGTCTCCATCATAGCGGTGATCATTATCGGCGCGGGCCTCGACAAGACCGGCATGATCAATCAGCTCGTATCGCCCATCGTGCGGCTTGCAGGCAAGAGCCCGTCCCGGATCGTCATCTTCATCTCGATGACCATCGCCGTCATTTCCAGTTTCATGCAGAACATCGGGGCCGCGGCGTTGTTTCTTCCGGCGGTCCAAAGGGTGAGCCGTTCGCTGAAGATCCCCATCAGCAAGCTCCTCATGCCGATCGGTTTCTCGGCGATTCTAGGAGGGACGATCACGCTGGTGGGTTCAAGCCCCCTGATCCTGCTGAACGACCTCCTGACGCCTTTCAACCTCAAACCCTTCGGACTCTTCGATGTCACGCCGGTCGGACTGCTGCTCGTGGCGAGCGGCATCGCCTGCTTCATTTTCTTCGGCCGCTTCATTCTCCCCCAGGGTGAGGTGGGCGCCGATATGGCGGCCCCAGCCGGGTCGAGCGTCGAGAGCTACCGGGAGCAGCTCGGGGAATTGCACGAGCTGCGGACGCCCGATGATTTCACCCATTATCGGGATCCCATCACGGTCAGGGACCTGCGCCGCCGGTTTCTGGTCAATGTCGTCGCCTTGACCGAGCAGCCGGATTTCAAGGTCCTCTCGCCATCCGCGGACGCGATGATCCGCTCCGGCTCGGATATCCTGGTTGTCGGCCGGGAGGAGGACGTCGATCGGATGGCCGAGCAATTGGGGATGGTGCACAAGGAGTCGCTCGAGTTTTTCAGGGACGAGGCGGCGGAGCAAACCGCCGGGACGGTCGAGGCGGTAGCCGGACCCCGTTCGCCCTGGCTTGGCAGGACACTCAGGCAGATCAATCTGCGGGATCATTTCCGGGTGGTGCCGCTCGCGATCTTCCGGCATGGCGAGAGCTATCGGGCCGAGATCAGCGACATGCCGCTCCAGGTCGGCGACGCGATCCTGATCCAGGGCACCTGGAAACGCCTCCAGGAACTGCAGGCGGAGCGGAGCCTCCTTTTCACCACGCCGATCGACGTGGAACTCCTCAGACCCGAAAAGGCGGTCTTTGCGGGGTTTTGGCTCCTGCTGGCACTGTCGATGATTCTGGTTTTCAAGATTCAACTCTCGGTCTGCCTCATGACCGGGGCGCTCGGTATGATCCTCACGCGGGTCTTGAGCATCGATGAAGCCTATCAGGCGGTGGATTGGCGGACGATCTTTCTGCTGGCCGGGCTGATCCCCCTGGGGATCGCCACCGAAAAAACGGGCACCGCCGCCTGGATCGCCCACACGGTGCTTGGGGCGATCGGGACGGTCGAGCCGATTGTGCTGCTGGCGGTTATCGGGGTGCTGTCGACGGTCTTCACGCTGGTCATCTCGAATGTCGGTGCGACGGTCCTGCTCGTTCCGCTTGTGGTCAATATGGCCATCGCCGCGAACGCCGATCCGCGCATGGCCGCCCTGGTGGTGGGACTCGCCACCAGCAACTCGTTCATCCTGCCCACTCATCAGGTGAACGCGCTTTACATGGGGCCGGGGCATTATCGGAGCGTGGATTTCATGAAGGCCGGCCTGGTGGTCAGCGTGGTCTTCCTGGTCGTCATGATCGTGGCGATTTATCTGTTCTACGGGGTCTCGTGACGGCCCGCTGCGGATTTGTTTCGATCGCTCCGATCCCTCCCGAGGCGGCATCGTACGAGGATTTCGATGGCGAGGCGAAGCGGGCTATAGGGTCCTACACCGTGAACCTCTGGCAGAAAGGATAAAGCTCATGTCCCTGATCATCATTTCTGCGGATCTTTATGAAAGCGGTCGCGCGGTTGCCGAGAAGGCGGCTGCAAAGTTGAACTATCGATTGATCGACCGGGAGCTTCTGACGGAGGCGGCGGCCCGGAACGAAGTCCCGGAGGCCGAGCTGAAGCGGGCGCTCGCTGAAAACCCTTCTCTGTTCGGGATGCGTGTGCGGCCCTGGCGGCGGGCTCTGGCGGTCATCCAGAAGACCGTCCTCGAAAGGCTTCTCGCTGATGATGCGGTCTGCCACGGATTGGGCGCCCATCTCTATGTCGTGGGCGTCTCCCATGCGCTCAAGGTGCGCGTCCTGGCCGATGCGGAGAAGGAGGCGGCTGTGTTGGCCGAACAAGAGCGGATCCCGGCCGAAAAGGCCACGAAACGGCTCGAACAGCGAAAGCAGCTTCGGCGCCGCTGGTCCCGGAGCGCTTTCGGGGTGGATGAAACGGATCCCGGACTCTATGACCTGGTGATCGGGTTGAGCAACATCGACCTCGACGAGGCGGTCCAGACGATCTGCGATACGGCGTCCTACCGGAAGTTCCAGCCCATGAGCTGGTCCCAGAAATGCCTGGCGGATCTGGAATTGGCTGCGCGCGTGCGGACAGTGCTTTTGGAGCGTTTTCCCGATTTGAAGGTGAGTGCGGACGGTGGAACGCTGGTCGTCGAGGTGCGGGCCATGAAGCGCGAGAAACGGCGGAAGGCTGAAGCGATCAAAGAGATGGCCGGCAGGATCGCCGGGGTCGAGTACGTGGAGGTCCACGTCGTCAACGATATTTTTCGCCAGGCGGCGGAGAGTTTCCGCTGAGGATGACAGGCGGAAACAGCTTGTCAACAGTCCCGGAACCGGGCTAGCATCACGGAAAGGAGCCGAAAATGGATGCGCAATTGCACGTGCTGCTCTTGGACGACGAGCCCATTGTGGGCAAGAGGCTCAAACCGGCCCTGGCGAAGATCGGCTGCGAGGTGGAGGTCTTCGAGGACCCGCGTTTGGCATTGGCACGCATCGATGAAAAGGAATTCGACATCGTGGTGACCGACATCCGGATGGACGAGATCGACGGGATCCAGGTGTTGGAGCGGGTGGCCGCCAAATCCCCGCGCACCAAGGTGATCATGATCACCGGGTACGCCATGATGTCGCTGGCACGGGAGGCGATGGACAAGGGCGCCTTCGATTTCATCGCCAAGCCGTTCCAGCCGAACGATCTGCGGAAGGTCATTGCGAAGGCCGCAGAGGCGCTGGGGACCCCTTTGAACGTGGAATCCGGGGAAGCGGCCTGACGATGGAAAATCTGCGCGAGGGCATGACGATGGGAATGGGCGGAGGAGCGGAGGCCGGAGAGGATCCTCCCCGCTCCGGAGCTACTCTCGAAGGCCGTTTCGGCCGGATCGAGGCCGCCGAGACGGCGCGGAAGGCTCTCCTGTCGCGCAGGCGGATCAGCCTGCGGGTGCAGATCTATGCCTGCTTCCTGCTCGTATTTTTCTTTGCGATGGGGATTGCGACAGCCCTGGTCGTCGCGATGTATCAGATGGAGGAAAAACTCCGGTTCCTCGAGATCGTCAACGACTATGCCATCGAGATCCAGCAGGCGAGGCGTTTCGAAAAGAACTATTTCCTCTACGGGACGAACCTGAGCGACGCCCTGGAGAACGTCTATCATGCCCACGACATCCTGACCCTGAACACGGAGGAACTAGGGCGCATCCTCGGGGCGGCCGGGCATGAACGGATCGGCAGGGATATCGAACGTTACGAGGATCTGCTCGAGAGCCTGACGGACCTGGAGCAGCACCAACTGATCGACCAGGAGGTCTTCGAACGGAAGAAGGAGATCGAGCGCGAACTGCGGAAACACGGTCAGCGCATGGTGTCGTCCGCGGACGAACTCATCAAGCGCGAGAAGGCAGCCCTGGAGCAGGCCATCCAGCGCTCGCGGAACATCCACATCTATTCGCTGATCTTCCTGCTGATCTTTATCGTCCTGAACGCGTATCTCCTTGGGAGCCGCATTCTGGGGAATATCAATCGATTTTCAGATTATGCCCGGCGGATTGCTTCCGGGAATTTCACCCCCATCATGCCCGTCCGGCGGTTTCGCGACGAATTCACCGATCTGGCCATCGCCATCAATCAGATGATCCAGGAACTGGAAAGTCGTGAGGCCGTCCTCATTCAATCCCACAAGATGCGGGCGGTCGGGACCCTTACGGCCGGGGTCGCCCATGAGCTGAACAACCCTCTCAACAACATCACCCTGACCGCGCACATGCTCCTCGAGGACTATGACGGGCTCAGTGACGAGGAGCGAAAGGACATGCTTCAGGACGTGGTGAAGGAGGCCGATCGCTCGAAGGGCATCATCGCCAACCTGCTCGATTTCGCCCGTGAGAGCGGATCGCAGCTGGAGCCGCTGGATCTGCGTCAACTCCTGGCCGACACGGTCCATCTGGCCGCCAACCGGGTGAAACTGAGCGGGATCAAGATCTCTCTGGAGACCCCGGAAAATCTTCCGCTCGTCCATGGTGACAGCCAGCAGCTGCGGCAGGTTTTCCTGAATCTGATCCTGAATGCGATCGATGCGTCCCCGAAAGGCGGAAAGGTGGATGTCTCCGTAGGCGTAGCGGATGATCCGAACTATCTGGCGGTCAAGGTGAAGGACAATGGCACCGGCATCCCGGAGCATATCATCGGGCTGATCTTCGACCCGTTCTTTACCACCAAGGCGAAGGGCAAGGGCACGGGCCTCGGTCTGAGTGTTTCCCAGGGGATCATTGCCAAGCACGGCGGACGGATCCGGGTGAAGAGCGCCGAAGGCAAGGGGACCACGTTTACCGTGACCGTCCCGATCACCACCCTCCCGGCACAGATCGGCATCGCCAAAAAATCATAGGCGGGAGAGCGGCGCAAAAAGGCGACAGAACGGCTGCTTTATTTTTCAACTGCCTGCGTCTCACGGGTGCGGTCTACGCTCAGATCGGCTCCTGCGAAGGACGGGTTTTCAATCGGGAGATAAATGCTCAGCCAGTCGTGCACGGTGTCGGCTTCCAGCACCCCCTCGCGCAACACGAGATCCAGCACATGCCCGCCGCCTGAAAGATCTTCAGCGAGAAAGTGCAGGTGATAACCCGGAACGTTCACGCCTTTGACGAAGGCAGGCGAACGGAATCCGATCAAGATGCCTCGAACGTTCGAAAGATGAAAGACCGGCTGGTTGCGGGCCACCTCCACCAGCGGAGGATACGGCCTCTGTTGCGCGGGGACGCTGCGCGTCGTGACTTGATCGAAGGTTCCGCGGATGATGAACGCGCAGAACCGGTTCGGTCCAGGTGCCAAGGCGTCGATTCTTTTTTCCAGCGCAGCCAGGTCCGCCCGTTCCGAAATCGTTTCCCTGCGGTCGGGTTCGAAGGCCGTTACGCAGGCGAAAGGGGTTCGCTCCGAAAGCCCTGGCTCGTATACTTTCCCATCGGCGCGAACCTTGTAGAACGTCCCGTCGAGAAGAATCATTTCACCGTCCAGGCCCTCGAAGGTCCCGAGGCCGAAATCCCCATAAGATCTCAGCGTTTCAAGAGACATGTGCCCATCGTAGACACCGGTCAACAGGGCATCGATCGTGGCTACCTGGGTAATGCCGTTCGGTGGGGCGGTGCTGCAGGCGGAGAAAAGAATCACCGTTAGACAAAAAAGGATCGCGAGAAATGAAAATCGTCGCATCATGAACGGGATAGACCCCTTTCCGAGAATGAAAAAAACACTTTTTCGAGTCGCTTCGGCCCTCGTCGATTCGAACGTCGGCATCCTCGCAGAACGCGTAGAAAATTTCAAGGATATATGGATTGTTTACCGCAGCGGCAGATCCCGAGCATATCCGGGGGACGATCCAATGCAGGCCGGGTAAGTTCCTTTTTTACAAGGGCCGTTGATTGTCCATCCGTCCGCTTCTCTATCAGGGCGCGCTTCTTCCCCAAGACCTTGCAGGCCTCTGGGAAAACGCCAAACGCTTGGCGAAAAAGGTTCGGATTCTTATCCTCGATCATCATCTGCTGCGGTCAGCCGAGGGGGTGGATTGGCTGAAAGCCCTGTCCGAGACAGTCGAGCGGCGCATCTATTGCGCAGCTGATTTCATGGGCCGTCCCAGGCGGCTGTTGGAAGCGGAACGTCAGGACCTTTATCGGATAATGCCTGTGAAAGAAGGGTGGCACGAAGCGTATGCACGAGGTTTGGCATCCGTGAAAGAGTTTGCCGCCGGCTGAACGAAGACGGGGTACTTTTCCCCACGGAAAAGTACCCCGTCTTCGTATTTCGGTAATGTCCCCATTTGGTTGACATTTAGAGCAACCCTGATTACAATTTCCTCCAAATGAATACACCTTTCATGCGGAGGCAATCGATGGTCGAGCTTGAGAGACATTTCTGTCCGAATCAAGAATGCAAGGATTATGGGTTGCGCAATCGAGGCAACATTGCCGTGCGTGGCAAGTACGGCAAGGACAAAAGCCGCGATCTGCTTTACTGTCGCACCTGTGGCAAACGCTTTGCCGCCACCCAGTCCAGCGCGCTTTTTGGCCTGCATCTGCCGGCGGAAACGATTCGTGCGATCATCCATCATGCAGCCGAGGGCATAGGAGTCCGGGCCACGGCGCGCCTGCTCGGATTGGACAAGGA
>NZ_KE383814.1:161797-177722 GCF_000422285.1 Desulfatiglans anilini DSM 4660 | reverse complement strand
TACGAGGAATCAACGCTGGTGCGATCACTTCACACGCATAACCCCAGTTTTTCATTTTTCGCTGAAACGCATAGCCGCTACAGGAGGCTTCATAGCAGGCCCGAATTTCAAACTCGGCAGACAGTTTCTTGAAATACTTCGCGATTACCTTGTCATCGTTCGCCAAGCGGATCATCTGGTGAATCCGCTTCTCACCCTCGACCACTACGGCGATCGAAAGAGAATTCATGTGGTAATCTACACCGACATACGCTACTTTTTTCATGGGCTGGTCCTCCGTTTTGGATTTCTTGGCTGGGGTGTATTTTACACCCCGGACCAGCCCGTTTCATATGATCTACAGAAGACAGAGATGAAGACATGTGAGATCCGGAACGACATCAGAGACTAAAAACACGAGGAATTTGTATAACCATTTGGCTAATTCATGATGAATGCGTGCAACCCCTCCTCATCGACCGCGCGGCGTCCTCGGTGTGTGGCTAAACCTTTTCAGGGGGAGAGGAATCCCCCTCTGTAGATTCACAACGCGCCTGTCATACGGCTTGGACACCAATCGCCGATGCTCATCGAACCGTAGAAGCACGACGCGCTCATCATGGCTTTGCGCTCGGCTGCCGTCTTGCCGAGCACACGGCGTCGCTTTTCCTCGCCTTGCCTGCAGCATCTGCCGCAAGCATCGCATTCAGGACTTTTTCGGGGGTCGTGATCCCCGCTTCGTGATGGATGGGCTGGTCGGGAGCACACGCTTTTTCCGCTGCTTCCATCAGTCTTTCCGGATCGGCGTTCCCGAGCCCGATGTCTGCAAGCGTGGTCGGCAACCCGACGTCTTCACAGAAGGCAAAAACCGTTGCCGACTCGTCCATGGAGGCATCTGAAAGCTGGAGCCCGGCTAAAACGCCAAAGGCTACTTTTTCGCCATGGTAGAATGAATGGGTTTCCGCCAGGGCGGTCAAACCATTGTGTATGGCATGTGCCGCCGCCAATCCGGCGCTTTCGAACCCCAGACCGCTCAACAGGATATTCGCCTCGACGATGTGCTCCAGAGCGGGTGTGACGATGCGCCTTTCGGCGGCGATCCGGGCGGCCGAACCATAGGCCAGCAGGGTTTCATAACAGAGTTTGGCGATGTGAAGCCCGGCAGTTGTGCTGCGTCCGCCGCACTCGTTCACCGATTGGGTGCGGCTGCAGGACCTGGCTTCGAACCAGGTGGCCAGTGCGTCGCCCATGCCCGCCACCAGGAACCGGGTCGGGGCCGCTGCGATGATGTCCACATCGACGAGAACCGCCGCGGGGTTGGCTTTTTGATAGTGCACGGCTTCAAAGACCCCATCACTCGAGTACAGCACTGCACATCCGCTGCACGGAGCATCGGTCGAAGCGATAGTGGGGATGACGATCACGGGTCTGTTCGCCCGATCAGCGGCTATCTTCGCGGTGTCAATGGTTTTTCCCCCACCCATCCCGACCAGCACATCAACCTGTTTTTCCGACAGAATCGCGCCGATCCGGCCCACTTCCTCCTCGCAGCACTCGCCGCGGAACAGCTCGGTGTGGATGCCTTCCGCGTTCAGATCTATGGCGCATCGAGGGAGCACCTTATCCAGAACCGAGGGCGAAGCCAGTATCAGCCCCTGATGACCCAGCAATGTGATCAACGAGGGCAGCTCGGTGATCGCATGGGGACCCTGGATGTATTTGCCTGGAAAAACAGCCTTCTTCAACATGTTGAACTCCTGACCGTTTGATGAATCGGGGGAACTCCCAACCAAATGGCTCATATGCAGCCGCGCGGCGTGTCGCGTTGTTCAACCTTTCCCCCGGGATGCCGTTTCGAGACACCACAAACAGCTGCAGTCTATCTATCCATTCGGAAATGATTTCCCGGTAGGACCCCGTTTCCAATCCGAAAATGAGGATTTTTGGCTAACATCAATGAAATCAAGCGTTTGCGCAGAGGCGACCTGCAGGTCGCCGCACAAGCAAACGTGCAGATGGATGCCGAGATCGGCCAAAAAGACCATTTCCGGATGGAAACTGTCTAGTGTTTGTCGAGGTGTCGGTCAAGAGTTTTTTCGGTCTGGGCCGAAAATCTCCTTTCTCCGGAGCGCCCTGTCCTGGAGGGCCTCGACCGCCACGGAAGCCTTCCGCGCGAGCCGCCCCGGGCGCACCTAGACGCAGAATTCAATGCCGAAAGATGTGAAGCGCACACCATCGGGCTCTCTATGCCGGGGCGCCGTCCCTGCGGCGTTCCCCGCCTGTTTGCTTGAAAAACCGGGGTCGTGCCAGGTCTGCCTTTCTCGAGGACGGGAACCCGGATGCGGACTCCCTCAAAAAAATTGACACCGCCTGCGACCGATAATATGATGATCGGGTCAATTTCTTATAATAATCCTTATATCAAACAGTTGCGGTGGATTCCGCGCCGCTGCTTTGCGGCCTCCCTGTAGGTTGGCCGGTTCATCGGTCTTTGTGCAG
Source organism: Desulfatiglans anilini DSM 4660 (assembly GCF_000422285.1). Lineage (NCBI taxonomy): Bacteria > Pseudomonadati > Thermodesulfobacteriota > Desulfobacteria > Desulfatiglandales > Desulfatiglandaceae > Desulfatiglans > Desulfatiglans anilini. The sequence continues at coordinate 175,244 of NZ_KE383814.1, read as the reverse complement.
GGGGCTTCGGGCTTTTTCGTGGCTTTGATCGCTGACCCGAATCCTGAACTGCACCGTCTCGGGCCCTGCCAATGTATGCCATCGCCCTGAAAATGCTCATCGGCGACCGAGGAAAGTACCTGGGCATCATCATGGGCCTTTCCTTCGCCTCCTTGCTGATCACCCAGCAGTCCTCCATTTTCACCGGGCTCATGACCCGAACCTATGGAACCATCACGGACCTCTCCCAGCCCGACATCTGGGTCATGGACCCCAAGGTCCTCTTCATCGACGATGTGAAGCCGCTTCAGGACACGGAGCTTTACCGGGTACGGGGCATCCCGGGCGTGGAATGGGCCGTTCCGCTGTACAAGGGGCTTCTCAAGGCGCGGCTGCAAAACGGCAACTTTCAGATCTGCAATGTGCTCGGCCTGGACGACGCCACCCTCATCGGCGGACCGCCCGCCATGCTGGAGGGCACCCTCAGCGATCTGCGCCGCCAGGACGCGATCATCGTCAACGATGTCGGGGCCAAAACCCGCCTGGCGCAGCCGCCCGATCGACCGGGCGGCAAACCGATCCCCCTCAAGGTGGGCGATATCCTGGAGATCAACGACCACCGCGCCGTCGTGGTGGGGATCTGCCGCGTCTCGCGGACCTTTCAGTCCCAGCCCGTCATTTTCACCACCTACAGCCGGGCGACCAGCTTTGCCCCCCGGGAGCGGAAGCTCCTTTCCTTTGTGCTGGTGAAAGCCGAGGAGGGCGAGGATCTCCAGGCCCTGTGCGACCGCATCGAGGAGCGCACCGGCCTTGCGGCCTATACGGCCCAGCAGTTCAAGGACCTGACCTATGACTTCTTCATGGAAAACACGGGAATTCCGATCAACTTCGGGATCGCCGTCGCCCTGGGTTTTCTGATCGGGACTGCGATCGCCGGGCAGACCTTCTACAATTTCACCCTGGAAAATCTCCGGTATTTCGGAACGCTCAAGGCCATGGGCGCCACCAACGCCCTGCTTCTGCGCATGATCATCCTCCAGGCGCTGGTCGTGGGCGCCATCGGCTACGGCATGGGGGTGGGCGGGGCGTCCCTCTTCGGATACCTGCTGCGCGGGACCGAACTCGCCTTCCGCCTCACCCGGGAACTCCTCCTGGTCTCGGCAGGCGCCATAGCCGTGATCATCGTTTTTTCGGCCTTGATCAGCATCCGCAGGGTGATGCGGCTCGAGCCGGCCATCGTCTTCAAGTCGTAGAGGTTGCATGAACCAGAACGGACTGGCGGTCTACTGCCGGGGGGTCGGTAAAACCTATGTGACCGGACCGACCAAAGTGGTCGCCCTGAGGGGGGTGGACCTGGAGGTGCGCACCGGGGAACTCCTGATGCTCGTCGGCCCCTCCGGATGCGGCAAAACGACGCTCATTTCGGTCATGGCCGGCATCCTCGACCACGACGAGGGGGAGTGCCTGGTGTTCAATCAAGACCTCCGGGGCATGAACCAGCGCCGAAAGACACGGTACCGGGGATCCAAAATCGGGTTCGTGTTCCAGGCCTACAACCTTCTGCCGACGCTCAGCGCGGCCGAAAACGTGTCGGTGCCCCTGCTGATCAACGGCATGGGCCGGTCCAAGGCCCACGAGCGGGCGGCCCGCCTCCTCGAACAGGTGGGTCTCGGCGACCGCCTCCAGGCCCTTCCCGCCCAGCTTTCCGGGGGCCAGCAGCAGCGGGTGGCCATCGCCCGGGCCCTGGCCCACGACCCGCAGTTGATCGTCTGCGACGAACCTACCAGCGCCCTGGATGCCGACACCGGACGCATGGTCCTGGAGGTCCTGCGGGGCAAGGCGCTGACCGCGGAACGCGCCTTGATCATCGTGACCCACGACAACCGCATCTTCAACTTCGCGGACAGGATCGCCCGGATGGACGACGGACGGATTACCGTCGTCGAATCCCAGGTGGCGCATGAATAGAGGTCCAACATGATCCGCAAGGTTCTTCTACCCCTCCTGGCCGTCGCCGGGGTCCTTTTCGCCGTCTGGACCTCGGTCCAGAGCACCCGGCCCATCCCGCCGGCAGAGCCGGTCGCCGAACCCCCCCGCCCGTCCTTCGCCAACAAGATCTCCGGTTCGGGCATCATCGAAGCCAGCACGCGCAACATCGCGCTCGGCGCCCACCTGCCGGGCATCGTGACCCGGGTCTATGTGAAGGTCGGGGATCGGGTCGCGGCCGGGGATCCGGTCTTCGCCCTGGATGAACGAGCCCACCGCGCCGAACTCGCGGTGCGGGAGGCCATGCTCCAGGAGGCCGAGGTCCGCCTGGGGGCGCTGAAGGCGGCGCCAAGGCCCGAGGAGATCCCCATTGCCGAGGCGCAGGTCAAGGAGGCGAAGGCCATTCTGGATGATCTCCGGCAGCAGTTGGAGATCATGGAAAGGGTCACCGACCGTCGGGCCGTCAGCATCGAGGAGATCAACAAGCGACGCTATGCCGTGTCGATCGCCGAGGCCCGGCTGAACCGGGCCGCGGCTGACCTGGCCCTCCTCGAGGCCGGCTCCTGGCAGCCCGACATCGACGTGGCGAAGGCGGCGATCGAGCGCAGCCGCGCCGAGCGTGAGGCGGCCCGCGTGGAACTGGAGAGACTCACGGTGCAGGCGCCCGTGGCCGGCGAGGTGCTTCAGGTGAACATCCGGCCGGGCGAGTTCGCGCAGAGCGGCCCCCTGCCCCAGCCCCTGGTCCTCCTGGGGAGCGTGGACCGGCTCCATGTCCGGGTCGACATCGACGAGAACGACGCCTGGCGCTTCAGCCCCGAGGCCCCCGCCGTGGCCTACCTTCGGGGCCATGCCGAATACCGGACGGACCTCGCCTTCGAATATGTGGAGCACTACGTCATCCCGAAAAGGTCCCTCACGGGCGAAAGCACCGAGCGGGTGGACACCCGTGTCCTTCAGGTGGTGTATTCCTTTCCGAGGGAAAGCCTCCCGGTCTACGCCGGACAGCAGGTGGACGTTTACATCGAGGACCGGACCCAGATGGACAGCGGGCGGAAACATTGATGGGTGAGGCGTTGGAGAATTCAAGGATGACGGCCTCGCGGCCCTGCGGCTTATGGGCCGCACTCCTCCTTGCCGCGGCGATGACGGCGCAGGGATGCGCGCCGGTCGGCCCCGACTATCGAAGGGCGGAGCCGGCCGTCCCTTCGGCCTATACAGCTCTCGAGCCGCCCATTGCCACGTCCGATCCGCCCGGCCCCTGTATCGGCGGCTCCTGGTGGACCATGCTCCAGGACCCGGTCCTCACCCGGCTGATCGCGCAGGCGGTGGAGAACAACCTCGACATCCGCGCGGCCGCAGCGAGGGTGCAGCAGGCCCGGGCCATGGCGGGGGTCAGCGGCGCCCGACTCCTTCCCGAGGGCGGCCCCCAGGGATCCTATGATGTCTATCGGCGCTCAGACGCAGCGGCTCCGACCCGGGAAATCGGCACGAGCCCCACGGCCCTTCAGCGGCGGGGAGAGTTTTACCAGGCGGGCTTCGACGCCTCCTGGGAGATCGACATCTTCGGCGGCATCCGGAGGGAGATCGAAGCGGCCTACGCCGACCTGGAGGCGGCCGGAGAAGGCCTTCGAGACGTCCTGGTGACCCTCCAGGGCGATGTGGTCCGCAATTACCTGGAACTGAGGGGGGCGCAACTCCGCGTGGACATCGCGCAGCGGGAGCTGGAATCCCGCAGGACCAACGCCTCGATCACGCAGTCACGCTACGATGCAGGCCTGGTGAACCATTTGGAGTTGTCGAGGGCCCTCGGGGAAGTGGCCTCAGCCGAATCCAGGATCCCTTCCCTCGAAAACGACATCCTGACCGCCGTGCATCGGCTGGGCGTCCTCCTCGGCCAGGCCCCCGCGAGCCTCATCCCGGAGCTCTCCCCGGCTGCCCCGATCCCCGCGATCCCCGACAAGCTGCCGGCAGGCCTTCCATCCGAACTTCTGAGGCAGAGGCCCGACATCCGCAAGGCCGAGCGGGAGGTGGCTGCGGCCACCGCGGGGATCGGCGTATCCACCGCGGATCTGTTCCCGCGCTTTTCCCTGACGGGATCTTTCGGATATCTGGACGACGATCTGGACAGCACCTCCTGGCGCTCCGGCCACTACTGGGGGCTCGGCCCCTCGATTCGATGGCCGATTCTCAACTTCAGGCGCATCCTGTCCGAGATTGCAGCCAAGGAGGCCGTTCGGGACGAGTCCATCGCCCATTACGAAAAGGTGGTGCTGCTTTCCCTGGAAGAGGTGGAGAACGCCCTGATCGTCCTTTCCACGGAAAAGCGGCGGGCCGCTGCGCTCTCGGTCGCCGCAGCGGCCAACGAGGATGCCCTGAGCATGGCCAGGGAGCTCTATACCGCAGGGGCCGTGAGCTATCTCGCCATCCTGGACGCCGAGAGTGCGCTTTACAGGGCGGAGGACGAATTGGCGCTGAGCCGGATCCATCGGGCCGTCGGGTTCGTTTCCCTCTACAAGGCGCTCGGCGGGGGGTGGCGCGATGCGGAGCTTCAGACAGAGGAAGGCGGATCGTCGCCTGAAGCAGATGTTGCAGACGGCCGACCGCCGTCAGGAGGATGACGCCATGGGGGCATGCGTGGGTGCGCCGGCACCCGATTTTGAGGCGTCGGCCTACGACAAGGGGTCCGTTACCAAGATCGCTCTAGGCGATTACAGGGGACAGTGGGTCGTCCTTTTTTTCTACCCCGCCGACTTCACCTGTGTGTGACCTACGGAGCTGGCGGCAGTTGCCGCCAAATACCCCGCCTTTCAGGAACTGGGAACGGCCGTGCTGGCCGTCAGCGTGGACAGCGTCGAAAGCCACCGGAAATGGGAGGAAGCGGAGCTCTCCAGGATGATCCCCGGCGGCGTCCGATTCCCCATGCTCTCGGATCCGGAGGGGGAAATCGGAAGGCGCTACGGGGTCTATGACGCCCGTGCTGCCACCGATCAGCGGGGCCGCTTCATCATCGACCCGGAAGGCGTGGTGCAGGCCATGGAGATCACGTGCGACGTTCTTGGAAGAAATATTCCCGAAATCCTGAGGCAGCTCAGGGCCCTGCAGCATCACCGGGAAACCGGCCAGGCCATGCCCTGCGGCTGGGAGCCGGGCAAACCCGCCCTCCCGGGCGAAGAGGAGGGCAAGAGGCTCTCCGGAAAGGTCTGGCAAACCTGGAAACTGAGAAACGCCTTTTAGACGGCCTTCATCCCAAAAGGCCTAATTATCGCGGAAAAAGCGCCGGCGAGCATCTCTTCGAAACCCTCGGTCGGAGGCTCCTCCAATAGGATCGCTCGATGCCGCCTCATGAGGCCCGCCATGAACAGGATCATTTCCAACCGGTGAATAGGCAGCCCCGGGGGGATTCCTGTACTGCCATGTGAATCCATCGTGTAGGCAGCGTATCGATCATATGAAAAATTGGTTGCCAGAGAACAGCATGAATGCTTAGAAGTCTTTATTAAAAAGAGGTTTTCGTTTTCAGGAGTTCTCATGACCATGAATTTTCTGATGAACGAGGATTTTTGCAGTGCGGTGCTGGATTCGTTAGTCTCAAACATCGCGGTGCTCGATCCGGACGGAACCATCATCTACGTCAATGAGTCATGGAAACGATACGCCAGAGAAAATGGGGATCCCCTACTCGTGTCGACCGGTATCGGCGCAAACTACCTGGACGTCTGTCGCAAGGCGGAAAAGGACGAGCCCTCTCTCAAAGAAATCGTCCGGTCCATTGAAGACGTGATAACGGGCCGCACCCCCTCTTACTTTCACGAGTATCCCTGCCACAGCCCCCATGAAAAGAGGTGGTTTCTGATGGGGGCGCGGCATTTCGAGAGGCCTCTTACCGGCGCGGTCTTTTTCCACCTTGACATTACAACGAAAAAACTGGCTGAAGAGGCCATGAGCCGAATGAACCAGGAACTCGAACGAAGGCTGGAGGAGAAGACATCCCACCTAAAGAAGGCGAACCAGGAACTCCAGCGGGCGCTTTCGGAGGTGCAGTCACTGGAGGAGCAACTCGAAAGGGAGAATCTCGCGCTTCGAGAAACGATCAAGACGGATCAGGCCTTCCCCGGCATTGTAGGAACGAGCCTCGCCATTCGGAGCGTGCTTTCACAGGTTGCCCAGGTCGGCCCGACCGACGCACCCGTTCTCATCCTCGGGGAGACCGGAACCGGGAAAGGCCTCATTGCGAAGGCCATCCATGAATCGAGCACCAGGAAGGACAAACCGCTTATTCAAGTCAACTGCGCGGCTCTGCCCGCGCAGTTGATCGAGAGCGAACTTTTCGGACACGAAAAGGGCGCCTATACCACGGCCTACAACAAGCGGATCGGGCGTTTCGAATTGGCGGAAGGAACATCCCTCTTTCTTGACGAGATAGGGGACCTCCCATTGGAACTGCAGGCTAAGCTGCTACGGGTCCTGCAGGATCATGAATTTGAGAGGATAGGCAGCTCGAGAACCATCAAAGTGGATGTGCGCGTCATCGCCGCTACCAACCGCAACCTTGTCAAGGCTATTGCGGAAGGGCGTTTTCGGGAGGACCTGTGGTACCGGCTGAGCATCTTTCCCATAACGGTCCCGCCTCTTCGAGAACGCAAAGATGATCTGGAGTCTCTGGTCTCCCATTTTATTTCGATTTACAATCGAAAACTGGGGAAGCAGATCAAAAGCATTTCACAACGCACCCTGAACGCCCTGATGAAGTATGACTGGCCCGGAAACGTCAGAGAATTGGAAAACGCAGTCCACCGTGCGGTCATCCTCTCGCACGGCAGCGAATTGATGCTGGATGCACCGGAAAACCCGGCCGCCAACCCGCCGGAAGGCGCCACTCTCGAAGAAATTGAACGCCGCCACATCGTGAACATCCTGGAATCATGCCAGTGGAAAATCGAGGGAAGAGGCGGAGCGGCTCAACGCCTGGGCATCCACCCGAGCACCCTGAGAAGCCGCATGAAGAAGCTCGGGGTACAGAAGCCTCTGCCTTGACATATCGCGGAACCTCGACATGTCGAGGGTTACCTGCAAGATGCCGCATCCCATCCAAGTTCAACGAACGTTGTTATATCCATAGCTTACATGGCCTGACCCCATTGCTTTCTCTTTGGCACGGCCTTTGCGTTTGTTTATGAGACAACGGCCGCAGAGATTCGTTATATGCAAGAAACCTCATTCCTTCGTTGAATGCAACGAAATCAGCACGATGAAAGGGGATCACAAAATGGCAGAGCATGAGCAGAGATTTGTTTGGGTAAAAGACAAGGCGGGCAATGAATATGTGTGCAGGGTTATGGATCTCAAAGACCCCAAGAAGGTCAACGAAGAAGATCTTAAAAATTGTATGGATGATGCTTCGCGTGCCATTCCTATCGGAGACTAACCCCTCATCTTTTTTTTCATGAGGCGTATTCTTTAGGCCCTATTCCCTGTTTAACAATCTGCGGCTAGATCAGGGAAAAGGGCTTTTTTTATTTTTTAATTTTTGACAGGATCCATTCAATAAAATATACTGTGGGTGTGGCACTACAGTGATCATATTGAATAAACATAAAAAATTAGGATGAGCTTAATGAAGGAATTAAAAGCTTATTTTGAAAATATAAAAGGCATCGGGGTCATGGCTACATCCGACATCGAGGGAAAAGTAGACGCAGCCCTCTATTCTAGACCACACTTTATGGAAGATGACACCGTCGCCTTCATCATGCGCGACCGACTGACCCATCACAATCTCCAGTCCAACCCGCATGCCGCCTTTCTGTTTGTCGAGGAGGGTCCCGGATACATTGGCAAGAGGCTTTACCTGACGAAGGTGCGTGAAGAGGAAAACAGCGAACTCATTCATACTCTCAACCGGCGGGAATACTCGACGCCTCCCGGAGAAACTCGATTCCTGGTCTTCTTCAAGATCGACAAAGTCCTTCCCCTCATCGGAGGGGAATAGGAGCCCGGTTGTTTGGACCTCGCGCAGCACGCAAGCGCTGCAGGACACCACCTGGCGGGATTCCGCAAACTCAGCGATGCCGCCGGGCCCTCTTGTCGACGGGTTGAATCTGACGGTTCGATCACGGACTTTGGGGACCGGCCAAAGACATCCGCTTGGAGTAAATGATGCCGAATGTACTGGTGACGGGAAGCAACAGGGGTTTGGGGATCGAGTGGGTCCGCCAGTATGCCGAGGAAGGCTGGCGGGTTTTCGCGACCTGCCGGCACCCCGCAGAAGCGGATGACTTGAAGGCTTTGGCTCACTCCCATCGAAGCATCACCGTCCACCGGCTGGACATCACCAAACCGGATGACGTCAACGCCCTTGCGCGGGAACTCCGGAATGAATCCATAGATGTCCTGATCAACAATGCAGGCCTATACCTGGAGAAATATGAAGAGGTCAGCCTGGACAACCTTCGATTCGACGACTGGGAATTGACCTTCCGGGTCAATACGCTAGGATGCCTGCGTGTAACACGCGCTTTGAAGCCAATGGTAGCCGCGAGCGCCCGGCGTCTCGTTGTCGCCATCAGCACTCATATGGGAAGCATCACAGAGATTGAAACCGCGGATGCCTTCTATTATCGGTCCAGCAAAGCGGCTCTGAACGCGTCCATGAAGGGGGTCTCATTGGAGCTGAAACCGCTCGGAATCGGAGTGTTGATTCTGCATCCCGGATGGAACAACACCCGCATGGGCGGACCCGATGCCCCCTTCAGGCCCGTCGACACGGTGGCGGGCATGCGCCGCATCATTGAACGCTTCGATATGCGCCACACCGGAAGGTTCTTCAGATTCAACGGCGAGGAAATACCCTGGTGAAGGCCGCGGGCTGCAGCGGTCAACGCCCTTCACCGCCGATGATCACCATCCCCAGATAGCCGTCCACGGTGAGGACATCGCCGGTCCGGATCCACCGCGTGGCATCAGGCACGCCCGTGACGCACGGCAGACCGTATTCCCGGGCGATGATGGCCCCGTGGATGAGCATGCCTCCCCTCCGCTCCACCACGGCCGAGGCAAGCGGGATCACAAAGGTCATCCCCGGGTCGATGGCGTCGCACACCAGGATTTCGCCCCGCTTGAATGAAAACAGATCGGAGCGGCTCAAGACCACGCGGGCCTTTCCGGTTGCGATGCCGGGGCCTGCCGGCTGGCCCACGATCTGTCGGGCGGCGACGGAAAAGCTCTTTTCCCGAGCCGCCTCAAGAGACGGCTTGTTCAGGCTTTCGATCGTCCGCTTCCCCCGCAGTGCATCCGGCACCTGATCCCTGGCGAGCCCCTGCGCACCGGCCTCCGGCTGCTTCGCCAGCCGCGATCTCCCCTCTTCGACCGCCGCCAGGAGCTGCCCCTCGATCTTGCCCAGATAGATATTGTCGTCGTCCCTGAGCCGGTAGCTGGCCCTGCCGATGTCCAGGATCTCGAGGGCCATGGATCGCTGATCCTCTTCGAACATGGAGAGGAAGTCTTCCTCCAGCGATTCGGCCCGCTTTCCCTCCTGCGCTTTGGGTTCTGAAGACCGTTTCCCCATTTCCAGAAGAAGCGCCACCAGATCCTTCGCATCCTGGCTGAACCGGTTCTCCCCCCATGCAACATCTCCGAACTGCGAGATCAGCGCGTCGAATTTCTCGCTAAACCCCTCATCGCAATGCTCGACAGGCTCCGTCTCGAGGCAGGCTGAAAGCCTCCTGTCGTGTCGAATCATGTCGGCCAATTCCCCGAGCATCCGGTTTCTCTCAGTGCTCACCATGCCGGTTCCGGAAAGGAGCTTCAAGAATTCGAACGGGTCCTCCGGCTGCATCCTGTCGTTGTACACCTGACCGAAGAGGCGCATACCGTGGGCGAACGGGATGCAATCCCGCTTGTAGATATCGAGCCAATGCAGGTGAATCCGACGTCGCCTGTGGATTTCGTCCGCAAGGTCCTTGTTCGACAGCGCCCCGAGCTCCATGCCAGCGAGTTCCCGGGCCTCCTTTTCCATCATCGGGATCAGCTCACCCTCGATCCTGGTGCGAAGCGCCTTCAGGTTTTCGAAACTTTGATGGAGGCTCAGATACCACGGCCGCTGGTCATCCGGTTCGGCCTGAAGAGCAGTGGTGATCGGCCTCGATTGAAGCGCATGCAATTCCTTGCCCCGGTAGGTCCACTCCATATCCTGGGGTGCCTGAAAGACCGCTTCCGAGCGCATGCAGAGCGCATAGACCTCGGAGAGCTCCGTCGCGACGAGCGGGGGCTCCTTCTGCAAAGACGCCGGCAAGGGCCCGATGCGGACGCCATTCCCGGCAGGCCGCAGGGCCTTCTCCCTCCGCACAGGCACATGAGCCAGGATCCGACCGGTTTTTCGATCCAGGTTCCACCGATCCGGCTCGATGGTGCCGTCCACCAGGCCTGCATTCAGACCGTACACCGCTTCGATGACGGAAACATGGGGATCGGTCGGACTCCTGCCGAATATGATCCCCGAGCGCTCCCCCGGAATCATCTCCTGGACCAGCACGCCCATGGCGCTCTTCCGCACGTCCAGACCAATCTCCTGCCGGTAAAGAAGCGCTCGATCGGACCACAACGATGCCCACACCAACCGCACATGCGCCAGGATCGCATCGGCCCCCCGGATATTGACGAAGGACTCGTGCAGGCCCGCGAAAGAGGTTTTCGACGAATCCTCGCCCGGCGCGGATGACCGGACGGAGACAGGCCTTGTCGAAAACCGCGATTCGAACTCCCCGAGCAGGGCCGTTTGAAGCTCTGCCGGAACAGGGGTCTTCAGAAAGGCGTTTCGAATGCGAAGGGCGGTGTCCCAGATCTCCTCCCAGCGCATCTCCTCGAACGGCTTGCGGTAGAGATCCAGAATGATCTGGTCCGCGAGACCCGTCACGGCGACATACTGACGGTAGGCCTCCACGGTGATGCAGACGGCAGGGGGCACCCGGATGCCGTTCTTGTGCATGGCCGCAAGGGAAACCGCCTTTCCACCCACGATCGGGCCATGCCCCTCTTCCACCTGATCCAGCGTGAGAATCAATGCCGTCATGTCAAATGGATCTCCACCACATTCTGAAAACGGGTCACCAGATAATAAACCTCGACACGGATGGCCACCAACGCACACGACGGGGATGACACAAAATCTTCCATATGCGGGTGCTTGTCCAGATAGGCGGCCAAAAAACCCTCAGGCGCATCCTTCGATATTTCCTCCGCCCTTCCTGTAGCCGTCACGGCCCTGGCGAATCTCAAATCGGAAGGATGGTTGGAACGGTTGTCGATGACCATCGCCACCCGTGGATCTGCGGACAGGTTCGCAAATTTCCGGGTCGACCGGGTCGTTGAAAAAACGAGGTGCTTCAAATCCTGACTGGCGGCAAAGGCAACCAGGCTTCCGTATGGCTGTCCATGGTAGTGGGTAGCCAGCACGGCCAGCGGCTGCGACCTGAAAAAGGAGACAAGATCGGCTTTATGATTCTCTAATGCAATCATAGTCTGACTCACCCTTCTTGCATCTTGGAGGAAAATCACGTCCTGTTCGGCGAAACCAGGCACAAAACGGCAACCGTTCCCGCAGGCCCATCGAGCATGGGAAGCGGCCTGCTGACCGCTGAAGGAATAAGGCTTTTATTTTTATTTTATCTTTAATCCACATCCTGAAATAAAAAATCGGAAAGGAAAACTCAAGCGGATTTCCTGATTGGACATTTCGATTTCCCCAGAGGAGCATTCGACTTTGCAATGCACATAGTAAAGCTCCGCACCCTCAGAGCGCGGAGCTTTACGGCTCTACCAGCGAATAACTCGTGCTCCGGCCACCTCCGGTATCTTTTTGCAGAATGCTTAACCTAAGAAGTTCTTTGATGTCACGCAAAGCCGTATCCTGAGAACAGCTCTCGATCTTAGCGTATTTCGAGGTGGTCAGCTTGCCTTTAAGGCCAGCCAATAGATGCATCAGAATATCTTTCTGCCGGTCGTTGAACGTCACCTCAGCGTGACATTCCCAGAAACGCGCTTTTTTGAGCACGTTGGCTAGGATCACCTCGGCTCCTTCGATAGCACGATCCAGACAGTCCAGATACCAGCGCAACCATTCCGTAATATCAAGATCCCCTTTCTGTACTCGTTCCAGGTCCTTGTAATAGATGCCTCGCTCCTGCCGGATTTGCGCTGACAGGCTGTAGAAGCGCTTCGAACTCCCCTCTGATCGAGCGAGAGCCATATCGGCAATGGCCCGTGCGATGCGGCCGTTCCCATCGTCAAACGGGTGGATCGACACAAACCACAAGTGAGCGATTCCTGATTTCAGAACGGGGTCGATTTTTTGCTCCGCGTTGAACCACTCAAGAAAGAGTTTCGTTTCACGGTCGAGACGCGCGGCATCGGGGGCCTGATAGTGGACTTGTTCTCTGCCAAAAGGGCCGGAAACAACTTGCATAGGTCCGGCACTGTCATCCCGCCATGCCCCGACAAGGATCCGCGTCATGCCACTCCGCCCTGTCGGAAACAGCGAAGCATGCCAGGCGAACAGGCGTTCCACGGTCAGGGGTTCATCGAATTTCTGGGTCGCATCGAGCATCATCTCGACAACGCCCTCGACATCCCGATCCGCCGGAACCAGCCCGGCGATGTCCATACCCAAACGCCGCGCGATCGAAGAGCGCACTTGAGCCGGATCGAGCATTTCACCTTCGATTTCGCTGGATGTGAGGACATCCCGGGTGAGGGTTTCAAGGACCGCTTCGTCCCGCAAAGAAAAACCAAGGATTTCCATTCGTCCGATCAGCCGCCCCTGCCGATGCCGAACGGCAGCCAATCGATCTGCCAACACCCCTGTATCCCACTGAAATTTGGGCCATTCGGGCCGTTCATGTATATATTTCACCATAATCGCCGCACCTCTTGCGGATATTATGACCCTTATTCACCGCAAAGGCAAGCATATTCTCCGCAATATATGCAGAGAATACAGGATCTAATCGCCGCAGACCGGACAGGTTCGCACGAGAAGCCGAACCCCGGAGAGTGGCGCCCGCAAAGAGGCTCGGCAGGCTTGAGCCCGGCGGGCCATACCGAAGTGCACATCTGGATGCTACTGTTAGCAGGACAAAACGATCTATGCGTTGGACGAAAGTTGGCGCTTTTGGAGACCTAACGTACCATTTAAAAAGGAAGCACCGAAAAAAGATGTTCGCTGGGGCTATAAAAATCATCAGAAAAAAGGTCAAGAACTCGACAAGAACAGGTCAATCCCCGCATGCGCGGGGGAAACAGGGAACCCAGCTCGGCTCCCGTAACTTGTTGAGGTCGATCCCCGCATGCGCGGGGGAAACAGGCATGTGCATGGTGGTTCCTCCTTGTGTTGGGGTCGATCCCCGCATGCGCGGGGGAAACTCCACAATCTGAGCAAGCCGCCTTCCTCAGTGAGGTCGATCCCCGCATGCGCGGGGGAAACCAATAA
>NZ_KE383814.1:0-159551 GCF_000422285.1 Desulfatiglans anilini DSM 4660 | reverse complement strand
GGGGGTCGATCCCCGCATGCGCGGGGGAAACTATATTATCTCCGAATACGCTTGCAAAGTGACGGGTCGATCCCCGCATGCGCGGGGGAAACTTAGATCAGTGACTAATCCATGTTTGGTAGCACGGTCGATCCCCGCATGCGCGGGGGAAACGCTGTCACTCAGCGCCCCTGCGGCAAGCTCCCAGGTCGATCCCCGCATGCGCGGGGGAAACCGTATCTCCGGCGGTTGGATATATTAAGTGGCAGGTCGATCCCCGCATGCGCGGGGGAAACAGGTCAGCCGCCGCTATCCCGCTATCCTCCAGGGGTCGATCCCCGCATGCGCGGGGGAAACTTACACCACTATTCGCCTTACTCCCATCATAAGGGTCGATCCCCGCATGCGCGGGGGAAACATTTCTACCAGTATATCCGCGACCAATCGTGCGGGTCGATCCCCGCATGCGCGGGGGAAACCCACGGGCAAGCCATTCGCGTCCGCTTTGAGCAGGTCGATCCCCGCATGCGCGGGGGAAACCTATGCTGATGGCTCATGAAGTCGGCCTTCCCAGGTCGATCCCCGCATGCGCGGGGGAAACTCTTGCTAGTAACAAATTAAAATGATTAAACTTTAAGGATTTCGCTCTAAAAATTCCCGTTCCAGCGAACAGCATTCAAAAAGGTTGAGGGCTCTTGAAGGAGTTTTTTTCAAGCCTAAAAACCTCGATAGAACCGTTTAATAAAGCGTTTCTATAAGGTTCATGTTGTCAAAGAACCTTGTCGGCGGGACACGATCAAACCGTCTATTTCGACCAGTTCGATCGGAGGAGACCCTAAGATTCGAATCGCCTGCCCCCCGGCGGACGTATTGTCCGCCCAGAGCATCACGATCGATGCATCATTTTCATATAAATACCAGTCGCTCAGAACATCCCAAATTCTATCTCGCACAGCGGGGGAGATTCTGGGCGCCGTATATACGCCTGGCGCGAGTTCAAGCATAGTGGACGACAGAAATCCCCGGATCCTGTCCCTCACGTTACGCGTCACCACCACCGTCATTGCCATGCAGCAAATCCTTAATACGGTCGATCATCTTTGGAATCAGTTTAAAGCGCCTAAACTCTTTTGATGCTTCCTGGCGAATCAGCCGTTCAAGAACAGCCCTTGGGTCGTTCAATATCTGATGCGCACATCGAAAAGCCAGCGGGATGGTAAGTTCGGTCCTGTAAAGGTCGGCTATGTCCAGGGTGAAGGCATTGCTCGAATCCTCGTGGATAAAGCCGAGCGGGGGCAGGGCCCCGACGGCCGCCACGGCTATATCTGCGGCGCACTCCACAAAGGTTGCAGCATGATTGATGGCCTGGTTTGGTATATCAGCAGCGGTGGGATCCGACCGGTCGTAGCGTCTTCCATTCCATGGAATATCGTGCCGGTCCGCCAGGAGTTTGTAGGCCGTTTTCATTCGGCTACCTTCGATACCCCTCAAAACGTTGATATCCTGGTGACGATTGATCATGGAGAAACGAATGGCGTACATGTTCTTCGCAACTCCGATCCGCTTTTTTTCATTTGCCCAGAGAAGCGCGTGGGCACGAGCCACATTGCTGCGGCCCTGCCCCATCGGAGGTGCCGTATAATACTTGACCCATCCTTCGCCGACCGCTGCCAATAGAACCCCGTGCCGTGCAAGCAATCTGAGGGCATCATGGCTGACTGTTGAACCGGGACCCAGGAGGATCATTGAAATGTTTTGATAGGGGATGGCGTAATCCCCGGCATCCAGTTCATCAGACTTTGCACAGACGAACCGAAGGGTCCCGTCTTCAACGAAAAGCCTTCCACGAGAAAGACCTACCAGACCGTGCCGGTCCACGTAGGGTACCCTTGCGGTGGCTAGTCCCAGTCGCCCAGGTAAAAGGGTGCCGTTGCTCATCCCCCCTCCCTATAACAGGTGCTCCGCAGGAGGCCGCAGGAGAAGCATTCCAAACCCGAAGGCACGATGACGCCCAATGCCTCGTCTCAAAAGGTTGACGAATGCCTCAGTCCGCCGGATCCGGAACTCGCCTGAGAACAAGACATCCGGTCTTTCGATGGATTTCCTCCGATTGGGACTTGCGCCCTTTGTGCTTCTAAGAAGCTTTATCCTCCTTAACCCCACAATTGAGATCCCGGCAGGAAGCAGTTCAACGACAGGTTCTTCCGAGTTGCCTGTCGGGTCGATAAAATCTCCCCCCGGTTTTATGGCGCCCTTCATTCTCTGGACCAACCAGTCTGCGTAGACTTTTTCCCTTTGAGGCACTCTTTCCCCAAGTGCCTTGGCATGTTCCAGAGCAGAGAGGAACACGTCCCTTTCTTTTCCTTTGCGAGATACCGGGCACGCCCGGACCTCGAATCCAAGTCGTCTTCCCTTTTCCCAAGTGTCCGGCATGCTTTTAGAAGCTATCGCATCCCACTGACAGACCTCAGATGCAGCGGGTTCGGCAAAGTGCCGCGCGTGCTCACAAAGCGCACTCGCCGAATACTCTGCGTATCCAAGGAGATGGAGCCCGTCGCGGCGCTCCAAAATCCTGAAAGGCTTAGGCGCCAAACTGCCAAATGCAGCCAACATCCAAGCATGCGACATGTAGCCGAAGTCTTCGTCCGAAGACAGGGGGTGGCCCTGCATTTGCGCAAACCGCATCAACTTGGCTGCATCAAGATGCATATCGATCATGAACATTGAGATGCCTCCTCGATCAAACCTTCTGCTATGGAACGGCTGCCTCGGTGCAGTTGACTTTTCCAGTCCCGCAGGTCAAAAACCTCCCGGGCGTGTCCAGCCCTTTTATTGCCGAGGTCGGCCGGCCAACAGGCGGGCATGATTTCCTTATTTGATGAAGCCTGTCGACATGCCCGGGGAATCTGTTGCAGCATGTCCAGAACGTTTTCGCCTTCGATCCGCCCCACTAAAATGGGCGACGAAGGCAAGCATGTTTTGCGGCCTATGAACAGTGGCCGCGCCGGCCGATCCAAGGCCTTCTCAACAGCTAAGATGTCCGGGAAACTTTCATCAGGTAAGGCGATGACTAAAATCAACACACCGTTGGCCAGATAAAAACGGTACCTCTGGTGCGTTCCAAATTTTGCGTCCGGGCCCCCTTCGCGATGCTCGGGAACTCCCCAAGTGGTCCAGCCCGGAGATTTCATCTTTGGTTGATTGAGATCAACGGTCTGATAGTCCAGGATGAGAGTCGGCTCGATATCCCAGCGCGAGGCGCAGATGAGCCTCCCCTGTAGTTGCTGGATCTTCTCCGTATCCTTGTGAGTCCAGCCGAACGCGTTGGCAAACATCCCAGCCATCATGGAAAGGCCGGGAAACCGTTCTGTAGGGTTGTTCTGGTCGACCTTCACACCGCCGAAACTCATCAAAGGAGCATCGAAACGCAGAATAAGACCTTTCATTATTCCTCTCTCCACAGGGCGCCGAGAGACCCTTCTACAGATTGGGCTAGAGTTCCCCTTAGAGCTTCCTGGAAAGCCGAAGTCGCTTTGGTGGATGCTATAAAACGCTCTTCGTTTCGGCCGTACATGCCGTCCAGTTCACTGAGATGAACTCCCAACCTATCCACAGCCGTCTGCATGATGTCCCCCTTAGGCAGAAGCGCTTCAAGGTAGGCATTGGCTAGGGTCCGCGGCTGGTATTCACCGCATTCCAGCAACACCAGGGCTGCCCTGGCGTAAGGAGCGGTCGAGCCCAGCTTTGCGCCGGGACTGACTGTAGCGATGGCGTTGATAAGGCGCTCGAGCACATCTTTGCCGTCTTTTACAGTCTCCTGGGGCTGTGCTTTCCATGCTGAGCGGTCGCAGCCGCAGAGGTTTGAAATCAGGAGCGGCACGTCTACGACAACGTATCCGTAGAACACCCCTGCTCCGAGCTCCATATCACCTGCATGGGCGGCGCCGGCATGCTCAAGTTCTTCCTTCAAATCATCGACGACCGTGAAGTAGTCCACTTCCGTTTGGAGCGGATGCACCGTGAAGGCGTGGGCCACATGAACCGAGGCGTCAACACGCGCCAGGATGTCGGATGTCACAAAGCGGCCGAACAGGGCCCCTTCGATCCCGGCTACAAGATCATCCTGTCCAGCCGATTTCATCAATGCGCGCAAATTGTATTTCTCAGCCTTTAGTCTCTCTTTTAGTTCCTTGTCCGGGTCTTTTCCAGACCCTGCGCAATCGGTGACCAGGCTTACCAGGTAGTCCGCCTCCGGTTTTCCGAAGAGCACCGGCTGTTTCAGATGCAGCGGGTTGCCGTCTGTCTGTTTGGCTTTTCCATCTTTGGCGGTGATCAGAGCCTTCATCAGGGCTGTTACGAGTTTCATTGCCGTCTCTTCATCAACGCCGGCGGTTACCGCTCTGCGCCAGACCTCCCTCTCGAAAAACATTCTGGACCGGATGCCTTTCGGGAGATCGAGTCTACGGTGAAGTTCGTCACGCCAGTGTTTTTTGAGACACTGGGAGGAAACGCGCATACGCTCCGCGTTCCCGAACGGGATGCGCTTTGCGAGGCCGGCGTCGTCGCGGTTGAGTAGTGCTGGGGCATAGGACGTCAGGGTGTGAATCTGCAAGAACATTTCATTCCTCCCGGTTTTAGGATTGCAGGGTTCGGTAAAAGTCTCGGGCTATGCGCCGGTTGACGCTTTCGCGAATTTCCGGATCACGACTGAAAAGCAGTTCGGCCAATTGTCTCCAGTCCGCCGCGATCCCTTTGGCCGCTATCTGGCGAGCGGCGCGAAGGGCTAGGCTGCGGAGAGTTCCTCCACCGGCAGCCAGAAGTCTTTCGAGTCGATGTTCGGAAAAGTCAGCCTCAGCCAAGGTTTGTCCCAAGGGTCTTGAAGGGTCAAAGCCTCCGTCCCTTTGGATCGCCAGCGCACAGAGCAGCGCCCGCCATGCCGGAATAAGCACATCCGCATGCCACGGAGGATCAATGTGCCGCAGCATAAACCGGTGGAAGGCCAGAGGCGCAGGTCCGTCCAATGCCATCCGTTTCAGCGCGGCCCGCTCCCCGGTGGGGAAGTGCTCTGCCTTGAGGATGGCCGCCAATTCCGGCACATGAGCAGCCGGCGAGCGATTCTTGTTTTCCGTCATTTCCGTTCCTCCATATAGTCGGCAAAGTTTTTGTTGAGTCCGCCGAAAAAGACGGCATTGGCTCGGGAGATGGCACGATATCCTCGTCCGCTTCTGGCCGGGCAAATGCGAAATGCCTTTTCAAGAAGTGCCTGCGAAAGGTGCTTTAGCTCGAGGAGCCATGGTCGCAGGGCGGCCACGGTATCTTCAGCATCCAGGGTAGACCAGAGCCATTTGAAATAGCGCGGCTGCCAGGCACGGGAAAAAAGGCGAGCCTGTGAATCCACCCAAGCAGTGATTTCGCGTTTGCCGAAATCTACCTTGTCTGGTCCGCCTTCCATCAGCGAGTAGAGCGAGGGTCTGAGGCATCTGTTTCGGATATCGCCTGCCATATCGAGCCCCAGTTTGGACCATTCCGCCAATTGATCAATGGGCTTGCCTCCTCCGAACAGAAACGCTCTGGCACGAGCGGGTATTCGAATAGCGGCTTCATGAAACCCGTCCGTGGTCCCCTGCCCGCGCACAAGCACCGAAGCACAAAACCAGCCGGCCCCCTCATCCGAAGCCGGGGTCTGGATGGGGGATAGCAGGTAGTTATCACGGAAGATCAGATTCCGTAAAAGCTCGGGCGTGAATCCGCTGGCAGATGGGGTCAGAGCCGATGAGTCGGATTCTTTGACAGGTGTCCAGGGGTCGCCGATATTTCCTTTTGAATCTTTTGCCGAAACCCTGCTTGTCTTCGACGTAGCGCTGAAAACCGATGGGCCATTTCGATCCAATAGCCTCACTCTCCTGGCGACCTCGATAAAGAAAGGGTCGAGCTTTGAGAGCGGGAGGCTCTCAACCCCGTCCCATGGCTCGGTCCAAAGGCAAGTCAAACCTCGATCGATATAAGGGTAAGGCTCCTTCAGTAGGTTTTTCCTATGTGCCATGAGGATTCTGACGTCTCTTTGAAAACGCCTGCCGGGACGCCGGTTTTCCTGCCATCCGACGCATACTCGGCTACCGAAACCGCCGTTCATGCGCGCGATGCCGTAATTCCCCTGCCCTAGGAACCCTGAGCTGTTCTGGTGCGAGATCAGGGCAAAAACCCAAGCTTCCTCATCCCCCCAATGCGCACGCGCCGTTTTGATGTCATGATTCTTTGCCGTCTGGAGCACATCCAACGCGTCAAGAGTGTCCGACTTGTGCTTGTAGTCTGTTTCGAAAACCCGCTGCTTCGAGACCGGTGGCTGCATGAACGCTGATTTGGTCGGATCTTCAACCACCAGTTCCCATGCGCAGTCGTCATCCTTGTCAACCAGGGACCGCAAGCCTTCGCGCCAGAAGGCGGCCGTCTGAGTCGGCGAGTCCCGACTGGCCCGCGCGAGCACAGAGCCCGCCAGGTAGCAAAGAAAGATGTGAAAAATATCCACCTGGTGCCGCTGGATCCCACCCAAGGACGCGACTCGATCCTGCCCCAGAGACTCCAAAAGCCCCGGCAGGCTTAGCCGGGCAGATCCTTCCGAAGTCGCCGCTTTAAATAGTTCATCCGTCAACACATTCATCGATCTTCTCCAATCCAAAACGTGAATAGCGATAACTGTAGCGTCCCACCTGGATGAGGAGACCCTCGGACGAAACCTCGATCAAATCCGCTTCTTCTTGCTGAATTCCACGACCCAGGTGCCCTGGGATGTCAATCTCATCAATTTCCCTGCCGAATGGGCCCCTGTAAACACGGCCAAGAGACAAACGGCGGTCATCGAGCCCAAGCCGAGTTACAAGACGCGTGTCCAGAGAGGACGGAAAGGAAAAATCGCCGAAATGCGCGCGGGGTATTACAGCACCTCCGGCAGCCATGAGCATAGCCTGAACCTTTCCTTCGATATGCTGGCCATGCTTCAGCCAAGATTCTCCCTGGAGCGTGAGCATCCTGTCGGGATGAGTCGCAGCCTCTACCAATTGCCGGTTGTCGCGCGGAAGGTCGAAAACTGGCCCGCCAGCGACGAGGTCAAGAGTGAGCTGTAGGATCCGCATATCCTCGTAAACAGCCCCCAAGCCGGCCGGAGCGCTGAACCGGACCTCGCCGTCTTCGCGCAGATAGAGGCTCAAGTCCGGCGTGGCCGGCATTAAAATCGAGCAGACCGGCGCCGGCCGCTTGCCGCGGTCATGGCGGTGCAGTCGACCAATTCTCTGAAGCAGAACATCCATGGGACAGAGGTCCGTCACCAGCCAATCCGTGTCGATGTCCAGGCTTTGCTCGAGGGTCTGGGTGCCAATCAGAAGGAGGGGACCCGCTAGGGAACCTTTTCCGAGCCGACGGCTGACTTCCTTGTCCAGGATCTCGCGGTCCGGCCGCGCAAAGCGCCCGTGGTGCGGGCACAAGGCACCGTTGCAGGAGAAAAGAACATGCCTGAGCAAAGGCCGGCGCTCGGCCGCGCGGCAGAGGTCGATTGCCCTTTGAACGGTATTGAGAACCACCATGACGCGCATCCCCTCTGACACCGCGCGCTCCAGCCGATCCAGCATGGAATCCGGGCTTTCCATAACCGGAAGCGGCTCGACCGTCACCTTTTTGGGCCGACTGCCTGGGTTCGGAACGCTTTCCGTCCCGGAACCCAGCGCAGAAAGCGCCGGGTAGGGCAACGCAGAAGCCTCTTCGCAGGAGGTGCATCCGGAGCGTTCTTCGAGATTCAGATACGCCTCTCTTGCAACACTGCCAAGGGTCGCTGATAGAAGCAAGGCCCGTCCACCTACACTCAGATGCTCACTGAGCATACGCCGAGACAAGGCCCGCATATAGACATCAGAGCTGTGCACTTCATCTATTACAAGAAGAGAACGGTCGAGACAGGCCCTGCGAAGGTGGGCATGGCCGACGCGAATCGCTGAAAGAAGCGCTTGATCGATCGTTCCGACCGCTACCGTCGCTGATAGGAACCGCTTAGGCCGTTCAGCAGCCCATTGACGGAGGGGACGATAGTCTTTAGGTTCGAAGAAGAGCCGCTCCTCGGATGGCAGCGCATATAAAGGTTCGCCGTCAATCCGCGCGTAACCAGGCACAGCCAGCAGAACGGGTGGACAGCCACTTCCGAAGGCGGCGCGCATGGTCTTGAGAACACGTTCGTAAAGCTCCCGGGCAGCTACCCGCGTTGGCAATGCGAAATAAAGGCTATCCACCAGGCCGGCCGCAAACAAGGACAGAAAATGGATGAGAGCAGCCTCGGTCTTTCCGGAGCCGGTGTCGGATTCTGCTATAAGAAGAGGCCCCTCTGTTCGGGACAGCCGCGACTGCAGAGGATAAGGCGGAAAGCCGAAGAGCGCAGAGAAATCGGGAACCTCGCCAGCGAGGCGCTTAAGGTGGGCGCTGATATCGAGCCCGACTTCTTTCACCGCCTGGCGGGCACGGAGCCGGGACCAATCAACGCGGTTGCCCGTGTGGCAAAACGGAAAAAATCCTTCGCTATGGGATCCAAGCCAATCGGCCAGCATAATCAGGCCCGCGAAACGGTGCTGCAGGCTTTCCGTGATTGGAATCGGGTCGGATGCACCGTCGAAGGCGTCCGGGAAAGCGCTATGTGCAGCCTCGAGCAGTTCTCTCAGACCAGTCATCGGATCAAGGCCTTTGTTCGGCATCCAGAACTTGCTTGCCGTTTGAGCAAAAAGGCCGTTCCCGTCCTCCATTGTGAAAGCAGGGCGACCGTGATGGGAAATCGCGGCTAAAAAAAGCCGGAAAACTGACTCAGATTTGTCGACCCAGCGAATCAACCGATCGCACTGGAAAGCACTAAAGAATTTTTCAGCGGTGTCTGGGTGAAAAAAAAGCGGCAGTGTTTCCTTGACGTGGCCCGCAGTGATACGCTCAGCCAAATCCTGCTTCACTTGAAATCCCCAGTTGCATTTTCCAAGATCGTGGGCAAGCGCGAACACCGCAAGTCGATCCAGCTGCCTTTCGCTGAAATCTATCCCTGCGGCATAATCCAAAGTGCGGCGGATCGATGGCAGTCTGCAGAGCTGCCTGAAAACCATGGCAACATCTATGCAGTGATCGCGCAGAGACAGTCTCTCGAGCACTTTGTTGGAATTTTCGTCGCGTTTCAGTTTACCCCAAAAAAGGCTCAACGGTAGATCCTCCCTAATTTGACTGTCATAATCATTTTCCATGAGCGGTCGTTTGTCAAAACTAGATTATTGCATCCTCATGCAGGAAGAAATGTGTGAATTAAAAACTCTATGATATTACAGCGTTTTTTTCCTAAGATAAGATACCACTATGTTCAATCATAAGGATAAATTTGTTCGTCTTATATGAAAGCGTGGTCTCTCGCGTGTTGAAGGAATTCCTGGAACATAGGTATGCCGTTGTTGAACTGGCCTAACCGCAACTAAATCCCAATATAGCAGCCTTCTTTGTGTTCTAGTCTTGTACGCTCTTTTCCCCTATACCTACCAAGACCTATAGTCAACATCAAAAAGCCGCGTTTATACGACAGAGGCCCAATTTCTTGCCCCAAATCTGGAAACACCACTCCCATCAGCATTTTAGAACGGAGTGGTGGAAGTAAGCTCATTTTCGTAGACGGATTTTACGATTGAGTTTTGACAGATCCGGTCAAACGCGGAGATATTTTTTTGTGAGGAGAAAGAAACTACTTGGAGTCACGAGCGGCAGTTGGGTGGTCTCATCAAAGGGGGAGAATTATCACCGACCGGTGAAAACCTTTTGAGATCCGCAATAATATCCTGCCTATAGTGCAGTCTGGACGTAATGATAGTAGTTTAGGATTGACGATTTTTACATCGTTCTTTTGCACAAAAAGTGGAGCGGGGTAGGAAAAGACCAAATAGAGTGGATTTCAAGGCTTTCATCATACGTAAAAAGGAAGTTAAGGGTCACCTGTATTCATCGAAGAACTCATTGTCAATTTCATAAATAGTTCGGGGTTTTAGCCCTAACGACGTCTGCTCAAAAAGTTTAACCAATTTGGAACAGTCAACCAGCTCAATCGGAGGTACGCCCTCCCGGATGGCTTCATTCTTGGCTTCTTGTGTAAACCGGCCGGTTGTTATAAAAATTCCCTTCTCTGCGCGGCCTTGCATAGCGCCTCTGAAATCCCGAACTTGAGATGAAGGGACTGCATCCTTATATCGTTTTGCCTGGAAAATAACCTTCAAGCTTACGAGAGGGTTGATTTCAAGGATTCCTTCACCATCTATGCCTCCATCACCAGACCGCCCTTTCACCACAACTTTAATGAACCCCGATGATCGAAGCAGCCTTTGGCAGAGTCTCTCGAAACCTTCCGGAGAAAGGGCTTTGAGGATCTCAATAAGTTCCGCTCCATGAGGCGCGCCTTGCTCTTCATCAGTGATTATCGGTTTATTAGACCTTCGTTTGATGCGTTTTTTAGTTATAAAACCACTGTGAATCTTATGAAAAATCTGCTTTACATCTTGTTCTGTAAGATGCCTGCGTTGTCCATCTTCGGTCAAGCGCCATACATGAGGGTCAGAAACATCAAGCAAACCTTCACGAGTCAAATAAGCCTTGGCCCAATTAATCAACATATCAACACGAAATAAATTGTTACCGAAACGCTCCGATAGCTCATCCTCGCTTATTTCAAGACTGACCACAAGTTCGTCTTTGAGCTCCGATGGACTGGCAGAGCTTCCAAGTTTTTTCAGGGCGTCTATTATGGGTAAAAAGAACTGAACAAGGGCAGGTAGATTCGGACTTGTCTTCATTTTTTACCTCTGGAAAGTAGAGAAAAAATCATAAGAACTACGCATTTTAGTATGTATTACATAAGGAGCGTCTTTTCAAACCGGCTTCCAACCTGATACTCACATGATAGCAAAAACACGTTATTATTCAAGATACTTAGACCTGAGTTCCGGGTGGGCAGTCAAAGGGTAGCCGAAAACGGTTTAAAATCCGCAGATTTAAACATGGTCCCAACAAACGCGTGGCAGTACTGCTTCTGAATGGCTGTTCACACCTCCATCAGGGCAGACGGAGACAGCGGGAAATGGCCATCCCATTCCACCATGCCGGCCGGCGCTGGGTTTAAGGGCCGGGATGGATCCTTCACGTTCCTATAAACAACAGTTTATAAATAGGAGCGCTTACGCGCTGGATTGGGTAGTAAACAACTATGGGAAACAATCCCCAGTTTTGCCAAGGGCGGCGATTACCGAAGCTGCGAACCTGGATTTTAGCGGGTGCTGGGTATAGTGCTGGGTGCATTCCCAGCACAAAAAAAAGGGGCTACGTTTTTGACGTAACCCCTTGTATTAACTGGCGGGAGCGACGAGGATCGAACTCGCGACCTCCGGCGTGACAGGCCGGCGTTCTAACCAAGCTGAACTACGCCCCCGTGGTAGGCGGAACAGGATTTGAACCTGCGACCCTCGGCTTGTAAGGCCGATGCTCTCCCGCTGAGCTATCCGCCCAAGCTGAAGATCATATCTTTATAGCGGAAGGCGGCTGGTTCTGTCAAGAGAAATAGTGCCCCGGCCAAACGATTTTCGAGCGTGGGGAGCCCGATCCTCAATGGGCGATCAACTCCGATCCCGGATCGTTCTTGCGCTCCTCACAGGGCGCCAGGTAAAAGGGTTCACACTCATCCTGGGTCGCGAAGAGGGATTCCCCTTCGGGCACCACGAGCGCCTCACGCAGGACATCGTCCATGTGGTTGACCAGGACGAGCTCCACCTTGCGGAGGATCTTCTTGGGGATCTCCTCGATATCCTTCTTGTTCTCGAAGGGGATCAGGACCTTGGAAAGACCCGCACGGTGGGCGGCGAGGATCTTCTCCTTGAGGCCGCCGATCGGCAGGATCCGTCCGCGCAGGGTGATCTCGCCGGTCATCGCCAGGGTGCTCCTGACGGGCCGGCGGGTCAATACCGAGACGATCGAGGTCGCCAGGGTAATCCCGGCCGAGGGCCCGTCCTTGGGCGTGGCCCCTTCAGGGACGTGGATGTGGATGTCGATCTTTTCGTAGAAGTTGTCCGGGAGGCGCAGCTGCCGCGTCCGGGAGCGCACGTAGCTGAGGGCCGCCTGCGCCGATTCCTGCATGACGTCCCCGAGCTTTCCCGTCAAGACCAGGCTTCCCTTGCCCGGCATGATGGTCGTCTCGGTCTGGAGCAGTTCGCCGCCGAAGTCCGTCCAGGCAAGCCCGGTGGTGACGCCGATGGCGTCCTTTTCCTCGGCCCGCCCGTAGTGGAATTTCTGCACCCCCAGGTACTTGTGAAGGGACTGGGCCGTTAGGGTGACCGATGTCCCCTTCCCCCGGCGCACGACCTCCTTGGCGACCTTGCGGCAGATCGAAGAGATCTCGCGTTCGAGGTTCCGCACCCCGGCCTCCCGGGTGTAGTGCCGGATGATGTCCAGGACGGCCTTGTCGGAAAAGCGGATGTTCTTCGGGTCCAGACCGTTCTGCTCGACCTGCTTCTTGATCAGGAAGTACTTGGCGATGCTCAGCTTCTCGAGCTCCGTGTAGCCGGCCAGGCGGATGATCTCCATCCGGTCCTGAAGCGGCGGCGGGATGTTGTGCAGGTTGTTGGCGGTCGTGATGAAGAAGATGTCGGACAGATCGTAATCCAGGTCCAAATAATGATCGTTGAAGGCGTTGTTCTGCTCCGGGTCGAGCACCTCGAGCAGGGCGGCGGAGGGGTCCCCCCGGAAGTCCATGCTCATCTTGTCCACCTCGTCCAGGCAGAACACCGGATTGTTGGATTTGGCCTTTTTGAGAAGCTGAAGGATCTTGCCCGGCAACGCCCCGATGTAGGTCCGCCGGTGTCCACGGATCTCGGCCTCGTCCCGCACGCCCCCCAGGGAAAGCCGGACGAAGTTCCGGCCGGTCGCCCTCGCGACGGATTTCGCCAGCGAGGTCTTCCCGACCCCCGGAGGTCCGACCAGACACAGGATCGGGCCCTTGATCTTCTTCGTCAGGCGCTGGACCGCCAGATATTCCAGGATCCGCTGCTTCGGCTTCTCGAGGCCGTAGTGGTCTTCCTCGAGGATCCTTTCGGCCTCTTCGATGTCGAGCTTCTCTTTCGTCTTCTCCAGCCAGGGGAGCGACAGCATCCAGTCGATGTAGTTGCGGACGACCGTCGCCTCGGCGGACATGGGCGACATCATCTTGAGCTTCTTGAACTCCTGCCGGATCCGCGTGTGGGCCTCTTTCGGGAGGCGCTTCGCCTTGATCTTCTTTTCGAGTTCGTCCAACTCGGCCTTGAAGTCGTCCTTGGTGCCCATCTCCTTCTGAATGGCCCGCATCTGCTCATTCAGATAGTAGTCCTTCTGGGTCTTCTCCATCTGCTTCTTGACCCGGCTGCGCAGCCGCTGCTCGAGCCGCAGGATGTTGATCTCTCCGTTGAGCTTTTCAAAAAGCTCCTGGAGCCGCGCATTCAGGTCCGGGATCTCGAGCAGGCGCTGTTTGTCGGAGACCTTCAGCGAGAGATGCCCCGCAATCGTGTCCCCCATCCGCACCGGATCCTCGATGCCGGTGACCGTGGAGACGACCTCCTGGCTGATCTTGGTGTTGAGCTTCGCATACTCCTCGAAGCCGACGCTGATGCTGCGCATCAGGGCGATGGTCTCCTCGTCGGTTTCACGCTGGTCCGACAGCCGCGAGACCTCGACCATGAAGAAATCCTGCTTGTCCAGAAAGTGGTCGATCCGGCCCCTGGCCTTCCCTTCGATCAGGGCCTTGACCGTCCCGTCCGGCAGCTTCAGGAGCTGCAGCACGGAGCTGAGGGTCCCGATGGTGTAAATGTCCTTCGGGGCGGGTTCATCCACCTTGGCGTCCTTTTGCGACGCCAGGAAGATCTCCTTCTGGTGGCTCATGGCGAACTCGAGCGCACTGATGGATTTTTCCCGGCCCACGAAAAGCGGCACCACCACATTCGGAAAGACCACCACATCACGGAGCGGCAGGAGAGGGTAGTAAGACCTCTCGGTCATCCCCTCACCGGCGGCATCTTTATTCGTCACTTTAAACATAAGCCTTACGCATATCCAACTTGGTTTTCATAGATGAGAAGAGGGTTCTCCCCTTTCAGGATCACATCTTCGCTGATCACGCACTCATGCACGCCCGGTGTCGACGGGATGTCGTACATGATGTCGAGCATGACGGACTCCAGGATGGAGCGCAGTCCGCGGGCGCCCGATTTGCGCTTGATGGCCTCCTGCGCTATGGCCAGAAGGGCGCCGTCGGTCACCTTGAGCTTGACCCCTTCGAGTTCGAAGAGCTTCTGATACTGCTTCAGAAGTGCATTCTTCGGTTCGCTCAGGATCCGGACCAGGGCATCGAGGCTCAACTGATCGAGTGTGGTGATGATGGGGATGCGGCCGATGAACTCCGGAATCATCCCGAAGCGGATCAGGTCTTCCGGCTGGACCAGGGTCATGGTCTTATTGATGTCCATCTCTTCTTTGCGCTTGATGTCCGCCTCGAAGCCCATCATCTTGCTGTTCACGCGGCCTCGGATGATCTTGTCGAGGCCGTTGAACGTCCCGCCGCAGATGAAGAGGATATTGCTGGTGTCGACCTTGACGAAATCCTGCTGCGGATGCTTCCGCCCGCCCTTCGGCGGCACGTTGGCCATCGTCCCCTCGATGATCTTCAGGAGCGCCTGCTGCACCCCCTCGCCGGAGACGTCACGCGTAATCGACGGGCTGTCGGATTTGCGGGCGATCTTGTCGATCTCGTCGATGTAAACGATCCCCTTGCAGGCCGCCTCGACGTCGTAATCCGCCATCTGAACGAGGTTCAGGATGATGTTCTCCACGTCCTCGCCCACGTACCCGGCCTCCGTCAGGGTCGTTGCATCCGCGACCGTGAAGGGCACCTTCAAGATCCTGGCCAGGGTCTGCGCCAGGAGGGTCTTGCCCGAACCGGTCGGTCCGATCAGGAGGATGTTGCTCTTCTCGATCTCGACCCCTTCCATGTCGATCTTGGTGGCGATGCGTTTGTAATGGTTGTGGACCGCCACGGACAGGACCTTCTTCGGCTTGTCCTGTTCGATCACGTACTCGTCGAGGATCTTCTTGATCTCCGACGGCTTGGGCAGATCCTTCGTGCTGCGGCCGTCCGCATCCTGCGTGTACTCCTCCGCGATGATCTCGTTGCACAGCTGAATGCACTCATCACAGATGTACACGGAGGGCCCCGCGATCAGCTTCTTGACCTCGTCCTGGCTTTTTCCGCAGAAGGAGCATAAGAGGTCGTCGCCGGAATCGTGATGTTTGCTCATATCACCTTACCTTCCGTCAGTATGTTCCGATAGACCCGCCATTTCCCTGCGGGTGATGACCTTGTCGATGATACCATAGGCTTTGGCCTCTTCGGCGGTCATGAAAAAATCCCGTTCCGTGTCCTGGTTTATGCGCTCCATGCCCTGCCCTGTATGGGCGGCCAGGATCTGATTGAGGGTCTCCCGCACCTTGAGGATCTCTCTGGCGTGGATGCTGATGTCTGTCGCCTGACCCTGCGCCCCGCCAAGAGGCTGGTGGATCATGATCCGCGCGTGCGGGAGCGCATAGCGCTTTCCCTTGGCACCGGCCGCCAGGAGCAGGGCAGCCATGCTGCTTGTCTGCCCCATGCAGATCGTCATCACTTCGGGCTTGATGTATTGCATGGTGTCGTATATCGCCAGACCGGCGGTGACAGAACCCCCGGGCGAGTTGATATACAGGTGAATATCCTTGGCCGGGTCCTCCGATTCGAGGAAGAGCATCTGGGCGATGACCGTGTTGGCCGTGGCGTCTATGACCTGTTCGCCCATGAAGATGATCCTGTCCTTGAGGAGCCTCGAGTAGATATCGTAAGCCCGCTCGCCGCGGTTCGACTGTTCGACAACAATAGGTATCAGCATTGTGAAAACACGTTCTCCTTATTTTGCTGCATTTCCGGTTAGAACACTTCGTTCTACTTCTAAAATCCTAGCATGCTCAACCAGGTACTTCAACGTTTTTTCCTCCAGCAGCTGCTGCCTGAGGCCGTCCAGAAGCTCCCTGGCTTCATAGTATCTCCGCAGGATCGCCGCGTCCTGACCGGTCGACGCCGCGAGCGAGGCGAAGTGCTCCTCCAAGTCCTCTTCTTCCACATTCAGGCCTTTTTCCCTGGCGATGTCGCCGAGGATGAGCATATTCTTCACACGCTTCTCGGAAACGGGCCTGAGATCGACCCTCATGCGATCGTCGGTCAGACCGGCCTGTTCAGGGTCGGCTCCGGAGCGCTTGAGGCTCTGTTTGAGGTTTTCGATCCGCATCTCCAGTTCGGATTCCACCAGCACAGGGGGCAGCTCGACCTCGACCTTTTCGGCGATCTTCTCGATCAGCCGCTGCTTCACCTCCTGGTCGATCCGCCGCACCTCGGCCGTCCGAATTTCCTCCCTGATTTTCGCCTTCAAGTCGTCGACGGTCTTGAAATCAGCCCCCAGGCCCTCCACAAAGGCGTCATCGACGGCCGGAAGATCGAGGGACTTCAGTTCCTTCACACGCACCTTGAAAAGGACATCCTTGCCGGCCAGATCCACCCGCGGGTGGTGGTCGCCGAAATGGACCGTGACCCCTTTCTCCTCGCCTTTCCGCGCCCCGATCAAGGCCTCTTCGACAGCGGCGTCGAACTCGTGCGTCCCGACCTTGATCACGGCATCGGTGGCCGCGAAACCTTCGACCGGCTCCTCACCGTCGTAGACCTCGTAGTCCACCACGACGTAGTCACCCGTCTGGATCGCCCTGTCCTCTTCGATCGTCTCCAGCTTCCCGTTCCCCTGCCTGATCCGCTCGAGCTGATTCTCGACGTCCTGGTCGGTCACCTGAAGGACCTCTTTCTGGACCTCGATCCCCTCGTATTCCGGCAGCTGAATGACGGGCCGGACCTCCATCACGGCACTGTACTGGAAACCCTCGCCGGGCTTCAGGTCTTCCTTCTCGAGGATCGGCGCACCGATCGGGAAGGTCTGCGCTTCGTTGAGCGCTTCGGATATCGTGTGGTTGATGAGGTCTCTCGCCACATCCTCCCGGACCTGACGGCCGAAATAGCTTTCGAGCACGGTGCGCGGTATCTTGCCGGGACGAAATCCCGGGAGCTTGGTTGTCTTGCCGAGGCGCTTGTAGGCCTCGTTCAATTCCTTGTCCACCTCCGCCGCATCGATCTCCACCACCAGTCTCTTCTTGACCGCACTGATGTCTTCCACCTGGGTTCTCATACGTTCTTTCCTCGCTCTGTGAGATCGTTCCCGATCCGAAGCGGATCTTCACCTCTCCTGCGCAGACCCCGCGGGGCTCCTTTCCGAACGCCTGCGGGCGCGGGCCGGAAACGGACCATTGGGCCGATTTCCGCAAAATCGTTGAAAATCACTGCTGAATCGGAAACACGCTGGTGTCCAAAGACCTTCGCAGAAGTGGACACCCTTCAGGATTGTATTCTGGACGGATACACGACAGCGGAGGCTGGCCGCATCTGAGGCAGGATGCTCTCGGACGCGGAGAGATCGTGTATCCGACCGAAGCATTTCGTATCAAAATAACGACCCTTCCTGCGATTTCAAGCACACAGCCTACAAAAGAAGGTTCCCGAAGAGGTTTTTCGCCGCTTGATCAGGCTTGCGACCCATTCCTCGGAAGCCTTCCGATTCGTCTTTCCGCTCTGCATCGTTTGCCCTAGAGAGGACGAAACGCCCCCTCATCCAACGGAACACCTCGTGTGAGACCGATCAGCCTTTTTCCACAAAAAAACGAAACGGCCGGATGGGTCGCATCTGGCGTCCACCGCTTCAGAGGACCTTTCCCAAAACGGAGAAAAATCCAAACCATAAACCTGGAATTTTAACTTATCGAATGAAAATTTGTCAACGTATCTTCAACCAAAAAAGGGCTTACCCGGGGTTCAGGGATGACCGCAAGGCGTCCCGCAGGCGGACATCGGTGACGCCGCTTGGCAGGCGGTCAGGGGAAGGGCTCCGAGGCATGGAATTCTGCCGCATCTCGGACAGGGCGGCATGGCGGGAGGTGGGCGGAGGTCAGATTCCTCCTTTGAAATTCAGGAAGGGGATGTCCATGAAATCGAGCAGCTCTTCGCGGCTGAACTGCCGCAGGACGCCGGGGTCCGTCTCCGGGACCACCTCCTCCATCAAACCCTTCTTCTTTGCTATGACGGCCGCAATCTTCTCCTCCAGGGTCCCCTCGGTGATCAGTTTGAACACCTGGACGCCCCGTTTCTGCCCAATCCGGTGGACGCGGTCCGTGGTCTGGTCCTCCCGGGCGGCGTTCCACCACCGGTCGTAGTGGATCACCATGGACGCGGCGATCAGATCGATGCCGGTTCCACCGGCCCTGAGGCTGCCGACATAGACCCGGCAATCCGGGTCCTCGTTGAACCGTTCGATCACCTTCCCCCGTTGCCGGGTGGCGCCCGTGAGCGTCACGTGCCCGATCCCTTCCGAACGGAGGAACTCCGCCATGATGTCGATCATCCCCAGATACTGGCTGTAGACGACGATCTTCTGCCCGCTGTCGATCCCCTCGGCCAGCAGTTCCTTGAAGGCCTCCCATTTGCCCGATTCGTGCTGCGTGTAGGCCAGAGGCTCCTTCACCGCCAGCGCGGGGTGATCGCAGATCCGCTTGAGCAGATCGAGCAGCGCGAAAATGTGAAGATACGGCACCGGGCAGCCGGCATCGGCCAGAGCCAAACGGATCTCCGGGCTTCGGGATGCGATGACCTCCCGGTAGAGCCTCAACTGGTCCGCGCTCAGCACACAGCTCCGGAAATCCTCGATCTTCGCCGGCAGATCCTGCAGAACGGCGCTCTTCCGCCGTCTCAGGACAAAAGGCCGGAGCACCTGCACGAGTTCCTGCCGCGCCTGTTCCGAGGCGTCCTGCATGATCGGCCGGGCGTAATGCCGCTCGAAAAACCGGTCGCCGCCAAGGTATCCGGGCACGGTCAGATCCATCAGGGCCTTGAGGTCCGAGAGGCGGTTTTCGATCGGCGTCCCGGTCAACCCGATCCGAACCGGGGCGCGGACATTCCGGGCCGCCTGGTAGACCTGCGTCTCGGGGTTCTTCAGATACTGGATCTCATCGAAGACCGCCAGGGAAAACGACGCCGCCTTCATCTGCTCGGCGTCCTGCCGGAGGATCCCGTAGCTCGTCAACACAACCTGCGGCCCGGCTCCGGCATCGTCCAGGCGCCGATCGCCCCCGTGGTAGACGGCCGTTGCAAGCCCGGGAGCGAACCGGCGGAGCTTCTTTTCCCAGTGGCTCAAGACCGTCGTGGGCGCAACGACCAGGCAGGGCAAGGGAAGGCGGTCGGTCTCCGCTAGCGCCTCGATCAGCGCCATGATCTGATGGGTCTTGCCGAGGCCCATCTCATCGCAGAGGAGTCCGCCCAGCCCATTTTCGACCAGGAACCACAGCCAGCGAAGGCCTTCGCCCTGATAAGGCCGCAGCTCGCACCGCATCCCCGCGAGCGCGGGCAGCGGCCGCGCCGCCTTCAGGTCGAGAAAGGCCTCGACCACGGAAGACTGCGCGTGCTTTCCCCCGATGCGCGGACGCCCTGCAACCGTCGATCTCAAACGCAGGAGATCCATCCTCGAAAGCCGGAGCCCCCGCCTTCCTTCGGCGCGGCAACCCTCCGGCAGCCGCTCCAGAAAAGCGTCCAGCGCGGCCAGCTTTTCTGAGCGGAGATCTACCCAGCCCCTCGCGACACCGACATACCGCTGTCCGTTTCGGCGCGCTTCCAGCAGTTCCTCGATCGTCAGGCTGCCCTCCCCGAAGCCGTACGAAGCCGAAAGCCAGCACCAGTCGCGGTCCATCTCCCCGGCCTCGATCGACAGCCAGTCCGCCTCGCGGTGAAGCCTCAACCCCACAACCTCCGATGCTCGCCCCGTCGCCCAGTCGCCGCCGTCCCCCAGCGCCTCTTCGAGGAAGCTCGAGATCTGCGATTTCTTGAGGACCATCCTGACCGGCGTCCCGAACTTCCGCGCCTTTTCTCCGGGAGGCTCCAACTCCGCCAGTAGCTCCAGCTCGGGTATGTAGACCAGTTCGCCGTAGCGGTAGCGCTCGAGGTCTTCGCGGTCGAAGAAAGCCCTTTCACCGCCCGCCTGCAGGACTTCAATCATCGGCCGGATCTCGAGATCCATCTCGGTCGTAGCGCTGACCTTGAAGATGGACTTGAGCGGGACCGGGTGGATCGCCAACCGGTGGCGGTTGGCAAGGATCCCCCCGAGGCTGCCGAGGAGCCCCTTGACCCGCTCCCTCGGCACGAACACGCGAGCAAACTCCCGTTCGGCCTCTCCCCTGCACAGGATGGTGAACTCACCGTTGCGCTTCGAAATCGCCGGTTCGAAACGCATCGCGCAGCCGGCGTACTCCCGGAAGAAGTGATAGGCGAAACGGAACCAGAACCCCTCCTCCAGAAGCTGCCCCCGGGTCTTCGAGCCTCTTCTGGCCAGCAGACGTTCGGTCTCCGTCATCGTCAAAAGACGCAGCCGGTCGATGATCTCGCCGCGGGAGAGGGGCCCTGCGGCGGGGCGGCCGCGGCCGCATCGATCCATGAACCGCAGCCCTTCGCCGCCTTCGGGAAAATATGTCACCAGGGGGGCG
The DNA here is from genome assembly GCF_000422285.1 of Desulfatiglans anilini DSM 4660. Taxonomy (NCBI): domain Bacteria; kingdom Pseudomonadati; phylum Thermodesulfobacteriota; class Desulfobacteria; order Desulfatiglandales; family Desulfatiglandaceae; genus Desulfatiglans; species Desulfatiglans anilini. The sequence goes on along the minus strand of NZ_KE383814.1, from coordinate 138,860 downwards.
TCGCGCCTCCCGGTTACCTGGATCACCGCAGGCTCGCCCTCTTGAACCTGAAACCGCACCGATTCAGGGGTATCCGACGAACCCTCGCCCAGGAAAACGCCGAGTTTGAACCAGGGGCTCTCATGAAACGCCCTGTCGGGGGCTTGGCCACCGAAAGCGTCTTTCAAGGCCTTTCCCGCCCTCGCGAGGTCTTTCGTATGCGGGCATGAGACGGCTTCCTGGGTCCCGCAGGTGCAAAAACGCTGCTGAAGACCGCGGGGTCCGCCGTCGTAAAGAAACGCAGCCCCGGGTTTGGGGTCGGAAGGCGCCGGAAGGAGGGCCAGCCCGTTCCTGTGAAACTCCATTCGCTCGAACAGCGCCTTCATTCGATCGTCCTGCCCCCGCGCCGCCGAGGGCTTAGACGGGGACTGCATTTCTTTCGTGCCGTGCATTCGTGCTTTCCTGAGTGGTTTCCAATCCGGAAGTGGTCTTTTTGGCCAATCTCGGCGTCAATCTGCACGTCTGCTCGTGCGGCGACCTGCAGGTCTACTCCGCGCAAACGCTTGATTTTCTTTATATTTAACAAACTGGGACCCGCCGCGAAACGGTGGGACTTAGCACGCGCAGCGTGTGAAGAAACCGGGACCCGCCCCACAGGGGTGGGACTGAGCACGCGCAGCGTGTGAAGAAAAATCCTCATTTCCGGATCGGAAACCGGGTTCTGCCGGGAAATCATTTCCGGATGGATAAAGAGTGACCGTCAACGCTCTGGTGGTGATCCTCAAGCCCTGTCGCAACGATTCGCAAAGGCTGTCGCTATGCCCAGCAAGGACTGTGCTGATGGCCCGCCAAAAATCACTAGTCCAAAGCGGGCCGTTCGCGCATACTGGTATTCGGCATCCTTGCCGACTGGGTGCCGGGGAGCCGCCGGCAGCCATCCCCGATCCGCAGCCCCCATAAATCGCGCCTGATTCACGGCGCCGAGTCTGAAAAACCCGCGCGCACAACCGCGCTGAAAGCCGAGGATCCGCACCGCATGAAGATCGCAGCAGCCCAGATGGATATCCGTTGGCACGATCGCACCGCCAATTACGCGGCGGCCCGCCGCATGGCCGATGCCGCCGCACGGGCCGGGGCGGACCTCTTTGTCCTGCCCGAGATGTTCGCCACCGGCTTTTCGATGGACACGAACGCGACGGAGGAGGCCCCGGACGGCCCCACCCGCGCCTTTCTGCGCACCCTCGCCCGGGAGACCGGCATGCACGTCGCGGGCGGCTTCGTCATCAAGGACGGTCCCGGGCGGCCTCGAAACGCCTCCCTGGTCACGGCCCCCGACGGGGCCGACCTCGCCCTCTATCACAAGATCCATCAGATCGGAATCCTGGACGAAGACCGCCATTACGGGCCGGGCGCCCGGCCGGCGCCCTTCGCCCTGCCCGGGTTCGGGGCCGCCTGCCTCATCTGCTACGACCTGCGCTTCCCGGAGCTCTTCCGGACCCTGGCCGGCGCCTGCACCCTCTTTCTCGTTATCGCCTCATGGCCTGCGGCACGCCAAAGCCACTGGGACGTCCTGCTGCCCGCCCGCGCCGTCGAAAACCAGGCCTATGTCGTCGGGGTCAACCGGGTGGGCGAGGGCGGCGGACACGCCTTCAGCGGCGGATCGGCCGTCATCTCGCCGAACGGGGAAGCCCTCGCCCGGGCGGGGGCCGAAGAAACCCTTCTGCTGGCGGAGATCGATGCCGGGGAGGTCCTGAACCTGCGGCGCAGCCATCCGTTTCTGAAGGACCGGAAGCCGCTCCACATCCAGGCCGGCTGGGAAGAGACCACCGAGGAATTCCGGAAGACCGTACAGCCGTTCCGGTAATGCCCGCGTGAGGACGGCCGGTCAGGCCCCGGCGAGTGCGTCGACCTCGCCCGCCAGGCGGCGGCCGAGGTCCTTGCAGACAGCGAGGTCGGCCTCCGCCGGAACGTTCTTGACCCGCAGCACGTCGCACACCTTCATCCGCATCCGCTCCAGGGCCTCGGAGAGCTGCTTCGGGGCCTCGCCGCTCCAGCCGTAGGACCCGAAGGCCGCACCGACCCGGCCCCGGGGCCGCAGGCCCTCCATGTAGCGCACCATGTCCGCCATGAGCGGCAGCATCCCGTTGTTGTGGGTCGAAGAGCCCAGGATCACCGCAGCGGCATCGAGCACCTCGGCCACCACGTCGCTGTGGTGGCAGGCCTTCATGTGGAACACCCTCACCGTGACCCCTTTCTCGATGAGCCCCTCGGCGATCGCCTCGGCCATGAGCGCCGTGCTCTTCCACATCGTGTCATAGACGATGACCGCCTTTCGGGCCACCTCCTGCCGGGCCCACCTGCGGTACAGCCCGACGGCCTCCTCCACGTGGCCTCTGAGGATCACGCCGTGAGAAGGCGCGATCATCCGGATGGGCCACCCGAGCTCCTCGACCCGCCCGAGGGCCTTCAGGACATGCTCCGAAAACGGCAGGATGATGTTGGCGTAGTAGGACCCCATCAAACCCGCCATCTCGTTGAAATCCATTTCGTCGTCGAACCGCTCGCTGGTGGCCCAGTTCTGCCCGAAGGCGTCACTCGAAATCAGGAGGCCGTCCTCGCGGACGTAGCAGCCCATGTTGTCGGGCCAGTGCAGCATCTTGAGTTCGAGGAAATCGATCGTCTTTCCCCCAAGGGGCAGGCTCTGGCCGGTCTGGACCACCTCATACGGCCAGTCAGAGCGGTGGTAGTGGGAAAGCATGAAGGCCTTTCCCATGGCGGTGCAGAAGATCTTCTCGGGCCGGATCCGCTCGACGGCCTCCATCAGACAGCCGGAGTGGTCCGGCTCCACATGGTTGACGACCAGATAATCGATCGCCTCCAGCGGGACGACCGCCTCGACCGCCTCGAAAAAGGCCCTGCTGCAGGCGGCCGACACCGTGTCGACGAGGACGGTCTTTTCGCCCTTGATGACATAGGCGTTGTAGGTCGTCCCGCGCGGCGCGGCGGCGTACCCGTGGAAGTCCCTCAGATTCCAGTCGACCACTCCCACCCAATAGACGTTCGGCAAAAACTCCACAGCAGCCATGCTTCCCCCTTTCTGTGCCTCGCCCCGCCTGCAAACCGCCCGGATTGCAGGCGGGACCGCTTGTCGGGCACGGACCCCGGACCAATCCGAAGACGTACCCCTCTCCAATCAGCTGTCGAAACCATCCCGGAAGGCGCCTGCCGGATGGAAATCGCCTAGTCTTCGAGGTCGAAGCCGGGCGGCAGCCTGGACCCCGCAGCTTCTGCGGGCCCCGATGCGCCCTCCCCCTCCCCGGGCGGCGCCAGCACCGTCTCTTCGAGCCCCTGCTTCGCCTCGAAGACGAGACCGCGCTCACGGGCCCACTGACGGTAGCTCCCGCTCGTCAGCCGCACTTCCCCAAGCACCTCCACGACCACGGCCGACTCGCCGTCGACGGGGCACTTGCTCTCGCAGTACCCGCACCCGTTGCAGCGATCCTCCTGAATGAAGGGGACCGTCACGGAATGCCCCGGGATGAAACGGGAGACGATGGCGTTGTAAGGGCAGATCTCGTCGCAGATCAGGCAGCTCTTTTCCTGCTCCCACGCGATGCACCGGGAGGGGATGATCCGCGCCGTCCCGATCTTGGCGTACATCTTTTCCCCGAGCGGCAGAGGCCGGATCGCCCCCGTCGGGCAGACCTGCCCACAGAGGGCGCAGAACTGCTCACAGGCCGCAAGGCGCGCCGTGACCTTCGGCGTCCAGATCCCGTCGAGCCCGGCCTCGAACCAGACCGCCTGCAGGGTGTTGGTCGGGCAGCCCTTGATGCACGCGCCGCAGCGCACGCACCGCGCCTGGAAGGCCCGCTCCGGCAGCGCACCCGGCGGACGCACGAGCCGCGAGGAGCGCAGATCCGCTGCCTTCGTGACGTCGAAGAGCTGCCCCAGCCCGTTCATCGAGAGAGCCCCGGCGGCAAACCCCGTCAGGCCCGCTCCGATCCAGTGCCGCCGCTCCATGTCCGGCTCGGGCGCTTCGGCGCGTTCCCTCCCGGACGCCGGCCCGAACGAGATCGCGCCGGTGGGACAGATGTCCCGGCACTTCAGGCAGACGATGCACTCCTGGTGATCCGTGCCGAAAAAATCCTCTCGGATGGCGCCCATCGGGCATTCCTGCGCGCATTTTCCGCAGCGGACGCACGCATCCGACACCCGGCGCCGCAGAAGAGGCCGCCGAGAGCACAGGGCCAGCATCGCCCCCGCCGGGCAAAGGTACCGGCACCAGAAGCGCGGCGCGAACCACCCCAGGAGCAGCACCGCCATGACCAGGCAGGCGACGAAGAGCCCCGTCGCAAAAACCGGCTCACGCAGTTCGAGATAGCGGATCCCCTCCCACCCGAACCACTCCCCCGCCGGCCGCAGCACCCCGAGCCCGGCCGACGCACCGTCGAGCAGCAGGGGATAGAGGGCCAGGCCGTAGAAACGCGTCACGAGCGAGAGAGGCGAAAACCAGAAGACCAGCGAGAATCCGGCGGCCGCAGCGCCCATGACGCCGATCCAGATCAGATATTTCGACCGGCGCAGCCGCCTGGGGACGGGCCCGGCACCGGCGGCGCGCCGGCGCCTCCCGCGGGCCAGACGGTCCCAGAGATCGATGGTGACGCCCATCGGGCAGAGGTAGCCGCAGAAAAAACGGCCGAGGAAAAAGGCCGCCGCCAGGATCGCGAGCGCCCAGCCGAGCCGCGGCACAAAAGCCCGCCCGGCCAGCATGGTGCCGACCGAGAGGAGCGGGTCGAGGCGCAGAAAAAGATCCACATCGATCCAGTCCGGCGGGGGGAAAGCATTGAGGAGCAACAGCCACAGGAAACCCGCCAGGGCCAATGACTGCACCAGGCGCTGCAGTCTCATCCGGCGCTGACCTGTTTGACCACCTGGGATTGGATGTCCATGTTGCCGAGGCCCCGGTCATGGGCCATGCGGATGTGCTTGACCTGGCGGGGCTCGATCCGCCGCCCGTACCAGGTCCCGAGCTGAACCGCCATGGCGTCGGCGGCGACCATGTCCGTCGAGGCGATCACCTGGTTCAAAGGGATGATCTTCCCCGGCCCGTAGGGCCCCCCGTCGCTCAGGATGCGGGTCGCGTCCACGACGACCAGCTTCGGTTTGATGACCGTGCACAGGTCCACGATGGCCGTGTTCAGGTCCATCGAATAGTGAAAGGATTCCCGTTCATAGATCAGCCCCATCATCCCCTTCATGGAAACGGTCACCCCGGTCGCCCCGTGGGACTTGGCCACCGGCACCGCGATGAGCGCATCGGCCTCCAGGACCTCCTGCATCACCTTGGTGCTCCGCAGATTCAGCCCTTCAGGCACCGCGACCTCCTTGAAAAAACGCTCCTCCTTGAGGCCTTCCACACGGGTGTTCGGCATCATGCGGCAGGCCTCCAAAAACCCCCCCTTTTCGAGACAGAGCTCCGTCGGCCGCAGGGTGTTGTCCAGGACCTTGACGGACGAGGCGCCCGCCTCGAGGCACAGGCCGACCAGTTCTTTGACGACATCCGGATGCGTGTTGCTCGCCTCTTCGGGGCTGCTCGCAAAGCTCATGTTGGGCTTGATCACCACCTTGTCGCCCGCCTTGACGAAGCGCCCGATGCCGCCAAGGGCCTTGACCGCCGCCCGCGTCGCCTTGGGTCCGGGCCCTTCGGCCACGGCCACGTCCGGATAGGGCGACGCGTAAATCCGCCTCAACGGCCACCCGCCGATCATCATCCCGAGGGAGCCGGCTGCAGCCCAGCCGAGGGTCCCCTTCACAAACGTCCTGCGCGTGATCTCGTTTTCGAACATCCCTGAACCTCCCGCCTCCACCCGCCGGCCCGACCCGGCGCGCCCCTTCCGGCGCCCGGCGGCTCCCCACCGCAGCAGCCGTAGTCCACATGCCCCCGTCCGCTACGGACCGGAACCATCGCCATTCCCTTTCAATGCCTTCCGCACTCGACGTCCCCCGCCAGCACCCCGGTTCTCACGGCGCCGCCTCGGCCGAGCGGGATCCGTCCATCTCGAAATGCTCGCCGAGGTAGATCTCACGCGCCTTTTTGCTGGCGGCGATCTTTTCCGGCGGTCCGGACTCGAGAATCACCCCGTCGTTCAGGATATAGGCATGGTCGCAGACCTTGAGGGTCTCCCGCACATTGTGGTCCGTGATGATCACGCCGATCCCCTTTTCCTTCAACTGCTCGATGATGTTCTGAATGTCGTTGATCGCCAGCGGATCGATGCCCGCAAAGGGCTCGTCCAGCAAAATAAACGCCGGAGAAAGCACCAGGGCCCTCGTCATCTCGACCCGCCGCCGCTCGCCCCCTGACAGGGAGTAGGCCTTGTTCTTCGCCAGGCGCGCGACATTGAGCTCCTTCAGGAGTTCGGCCAGACGCCGGCGCTTCTCTTCGGCCGTCATACGGAGCGTCTCGAGCACCAGCATGATGTTTTCTTCCACGGTGAGCTTCCGGAAAATGGAGGGCTCCTGGGGCAGGTAAGTGATGTGCTTCCTGGCACGCTGGTACATGGGAAGGTCTCCGATGTCCTCCCCGTTCAACAGGACCTTGCCTTTATCCGGCCGCACCAGCCCGATGATCATGTAAAACGTGGTGGTCTTTCCCGCGCCGTTCGGCCCGAGCAACCCGACCACCTCGCCCGACCGGATCCTGAGGCTGACCCCGTTCACCACCACGCGCCCGCCGTACCGTTTGGTGAGGTCGACCGCCTCGAGCACCTGATTGCCCGTCATCGTCAATTCCCCTCGAAGCCCAGATCGAACTCGCTGAAATGCCCCTGGCGCGCGGCCGCCGGCTCCGGGCTCACTTCCTTCGGCTCGGTGCCCTCCACGAAGGTCTGGAGAACGGTTCGACCGGATGATGGACCCGGCAGAAGCCCCGTCTTGGCATCGATCCGCGCAAACACAATCCCCTCGGGCACCTCGAAATCCCTCACCGGTTCACCCTCGAGCGCCGCCTGCATGAAGTACAGCCAGACCGGGCTGGCTGCACGGGACCCGGTCTCGTTCCGGGCCATGGACCGCTGATCGTCATAGCCGACCCAGACCCCGGTGACGAGGTCCGGGGTGAACCCCAGGAACCAGGCATCCCGCAGATCGTTCGTCGTCCCCGTCTTCCCGGCGGCGGGGCGCTGCAGCGCCTTGACCCGCGTGCCCGTCCCCTCCTCGACCACCGCCTTCATCAGGTCGGTCATCACATACGCGGTCTCTCTCGAGATCACCTGTTCAGCCTCGGCGCGGTTTTCCTCCAGCACCCTTCCATCGCGATCCACAATACGGGTCACAAAGACCGGCGGTGCAGCCTTGCCCTCGTTGGCGAAGACCGCATAGGCCCGCGTCATCTCCAGCAGGGACACACCGGAGGAACCGAGGGCCAGGGACAGATCGGGGGCCAGATCGGACTCGATGCCGAGCTTCCGGGCGTAATCGATCGTATAGGGCACGCCGATCCTGCGCAGGAGCTTGACGGTGATCACGTTGCGCGACTGCGCCAGGGCCGTGCGCATGAGGGTCGGCCCATAGAAGGTATCCTTGTAGTTCTTGGGCTTCCAAACGGAGCCCGCCTCCCCGCCCCCGGCGATGATCGGCGAATCCATCAAGATGTCAGCCGGCGTCATGCCCTTGTCGAGGGCGGCGGCGTAGACGATGGGCTTGAAGGCCGACCCGGGCTGCCGTTTTGCCTGCGTTGCCCGGTTGTACTGGCTCTCGTTGAAATCTTTTCCGCCCACCATGGCCAGAACGGCCCCCGTCGCCGGATCCATGGCAAGGATCGCCGCCTGCGCCTCGGGGGTCTGTTCGAGCGCCGCCACCCAGGAATACCCCTCCGGCGGGTCCTCCGCAAGGAGGCGGACCAGGATGACGTCACCCGGGCGCAGGGCCGTGGAGCGCTTTTTCAGTTCGGCGGCGTAATGGGCCGCCCGCGGGTTCGGCTTGCGCGCCCAGGCCATGTGGCTGAGGGGGAGCAGCGCCTTCTCATGGCCCAGCCCGACCGCCACAGCGCCCCCGCGGTCGCCGACCTCGAGCACCAGCCCCTCGAGGGTGTCACCGGCCTTCGGCGGGGCTTCGGCGAAACGCCCGGCCTGCTCTTCCAGAAATCGATCCGCCTCGGCGCCAGCGATACGACGCAGCGGACCCCGGTAGCCCTCGCGTTTGTCGAGTTCGCCCAGGCCGCGCAGAAGCGCCTCTTTGGCAAACGCCTGAAGCTTCAGGTCGACGGTGGTGTGGATCTCGAGCCCTCCCCGATAGAGCATTTCCCGGCCGTAACGCTCCAGGACGTCCCGGCGCACATACTCCGTAAAATACGGCGCCTTCTGGAAGGTGTTGTCCTCGCGCTCCCGGATGTCGAGCTCTTCTGCGAGCGCCTCCTCGAAGGCTTCCCGCGTGATGAATCTTTCCTCCACCATCCGTTCGAGCACATAGCGCTGCCTGGCCTTGGCCCGATCGAAGTGCCTGACCGGCGAATAGCGCGCCGGCGCCTGCGGAAGACCCGCGAGCAACGCCGATTCGGCGAGGGTCAAGTCCTCGACCGTCTTGCCGAAATAGGTGTCGGCTGCGGCCTGCACCCCATAGGCGCCCTGCCCGAGGTAGATCTGGTTCAGATAAAGGTAAAGGATCTCGTGCTTGGTGAAGACCCGCTCGACCTGGAGGGACAGGGTGGCCTCCCGGACTTTGCGCCGGTAGGTCCTTTCCGGGTTCTTCAGCAGCAGGGACTTGGTGACCTGCTGGGTGATGGTGCTCCCGCCCTGCTCGATCCTGCCTGCCGTGAAATTGCGGATCATCGCCCGGACGATGCTCTTGACATCGACCCCTTCGTGCTCGAAGAACCGCGCGTCTTCAGCAGCCACAAAGGCTTCGATCAGGTGGTCCGGGCAGACGTCGAGATCGACGAGCACCCGCTTTTCCTCCCAGAACCGGCCGATGACCTCGCCGTCGGCGCTGTAGACCCGCGTCACCACGGGCGGTCTGTAATCCTTCAGGACGCCGATATAAGGGAGGTTGCTCGACCAGATGTACCAGAAGTAGACACCCACACCGAGCAGCCCCAGCAGCACCACCCCGAAAAGGATGGAAAATCCCAGAAAAAGACGCTTGAACAAGACATGCCCCCGTCGCGGCAGACGGCGGTTTCATCCAAACCTTCATTTGTGCCCCGCGCCGAAGCCCCCGCCGCCCGCCTCAAAAAAAACGATAATCGATGCCGCAGCACAAGATTATCGCATCGAGCCCCTTTTTGTAAAGCTCCGCACGAAGACCCCGCCCTCACCGTGCGCCGGCATGGAAGACCCCCGTTTCAGGAGGCCGGACAGACGAACATCCACGAAACCTCCCCTGCGCAGCCTTCGAGCGGACGCGAGCCTCCGGGTCATCGCGCAGGCAAACGCGTGGACGAACGCCGAGACCGGACCGGAAAGCGATTTCCGGCGGATGGCTAGGCCCGGTCGAGGGTCCGATATCCGATCGCCTCGGCCACATGCACCGTCCCGATCGCCCCCGACCCCTCGAGGTCGGCGATGGTGCGGGCGAGTTTGATGATGCGGGTGTAAGCCCGGGCGGAAAGCGCCAGGCGCTGCATCGCGGTGTCGAGGAGCTTTGCGGGCTCTGCCCCGAGCGGACAGAAGCGCCGCAGGTGCCGGTTGGTCATCTGCGCGTTGGCATAGATCCCCTCGCCTTCGAACCGGGCGCGCTGGATCCCCCGCGCCGTGTCGACCCGCTCACGGATGAGCGCCGAGGGATCGCCGCTGGTGCCGGCCCCGATATCCCTGTAATCCACCGCCTGCACCTCGATATGCATGTCGATCCGGTCCGAAAGCGGGCCGGAGATCCGGCTCCGGTAGCGTTGGATCTGAACCGGGGTGCAGACGCATTCCTTCCGCGGGTTGCCGTAATGCCCGCAGGCGCACGGGTTCATGGCCGCAACGAGCATGAAGCGCGCCGGGTAGGTGACCTTGAAGCGTGCCCGGGCGAGGGTCACGGATCCATCCTCCATGGGCTGGCGCATGACCTCCAGCGCGCCCCTGTGAAACTCCGGCAGTTCGTCCAGGAACAGCACCCCGTTGTGGGCGAGGCTGACCTCCCCCGGCATCGGGATATAGCCTCCGCCGATCAGGCCCGCGTCCGAGATGGTGTGGTGAGGCGACCGGAAAGGACGGGAGCGCAGGAGACCGCCGCCCTCGGGCATGAGGCCCATCACGCTGTAGACCTTCGAGGTCTCGAGCGACTCTTCGAGGCCGAGTTCAGGCAGAATCGTCGGCAGGCGGCGCGCCAGCATGGTCTTTCCCGCCCCGGGCGGGCCGATCATGAGCACGTTATGCCCTCCCGCGGCGGCGATCTCCAGGGCCCTCTTGGCGTCTTCCTGACCGAGGACCTCGTTGTAATCCGGGTCGACGGACCCCGCGGAGTTCCTTGGCGTGATCTGCGGACCGGCAGGGCTTATCGTTTCCTCTCGATTCAACACGGCGGCGACCTGCGCGAGGCTTTCGACCGGAAAGACGTCGATCCCGCGGACGACGGCGGCCTCCGCCGCGTTGTCACCCGGAAGAAAGATGCCCTCGAAGCCGAGGGACCTGGCGGCTGCGGCGATCGGCAGGATGCCTTTGACCGGACGGACGCTTCCGTCCAGGGCGAGCTCCCCCAGGAAGAGATGCCGCTCATCGAGGCTGGCTGGGATCGACGCCGTGGCGGCGAGAATCCCCAGGGCGATCGGCAGATCGAAAGCCGACCCCTCCTTGCGGATGTCGGCCGGCGCCAGATTGACGGTGATCCTGTCGGACGGGAAGGTGAAGCCCGAGTTCTTGATCGCAGCCTTGACGCGCTCCTTGCTTTCACGTACGGCCCCTTCGGCGAGGCCGACCGTGGCGAAGGCGGGAAGCCCTTGTGAGATGTCCACTTCTACCTGAACGATGTATGCATCGATGCCGAGGACGGCGCTGCTGAGGATCCTGGAGAGCATGGGGAATGAACCGCCGGCCGTGTTGGAGGTTTGCATTTTTATGGTTTACAGCTAGCACGGCAAGGTATATAAAGTAAAGTTTATTTTAGATTGCACAACAAGGTTCCATCGCTGCGGGGCGGCATCCGCCGCCCTCAGGCGAATGTGTTTCCGGGAATGATTTCCCCTTATGATCCAGTTTCCAATCCGGAAATGAGGATTTTTGGCCAAGAGCAAGGAGATCAAGCGTTTGTGCGGAGGCGATCTGCAGGTCGCCGCACAAGTGAACGCGCAGATTGACGCTGGGATTGGCCAATAAAACCATTTCCAGATGGAAACGACCTGAAACCTGGAGAGCAAGCATGGCCAGAATCACCGTAGAAGACTGTTTGAAGCAGATTGACAACCGCTTCGGTCTGATTCACCTTGCAGCCAAAAGGGTGCGCCAGCTCAGAAAAGGAGCCGAGCCGCTAGTCGTCTGCAAAAACAAGGACATCGTCACGGCGCTGAGGGAGATCGCCACAGGAAAAGTCATCCCGAAGGAGCCGGCTGACGAATCCGCCCGTCTGGAGTCGAGGGACTCGCTGCTCCTGGAGGGCATCGCCGAGTCGTTCACCGCCGTCGCTTCCCCGATCGAACCGACCGAACCCGAAGCGGACGCGTTGCAGGCCGAGGAAGAAGCACCGGAAGCACCCGAGAAAAACGAATAGTTCGGAGCCATGGCAAAACGAGATTATTATGAAGTCCTGGGCGTGCCCAAGAACGCCGGGGATGACGACATCAAGCGGGCCTACCGTCAGCTGGCCTTGAAATATCATCCCGACCGGAATCCCGGCAATCGGGAGGCCGAAGAACATTTCAAGGAGGCCGCAGAGGCCTACGAGGTCCTCCGGGACCACGAAAAGAGGCAGATCTACGACCGCTTCGGCCACGCCGGGCTCGAGAACAAAGGGTTTACCGGCTTCAGCGGGTTCGAGGACATCTTCAGCAGCTTCGGGGACATCTTCGAGGATTTCTTCGGGTTCGGCGGCCACCGGGGCGGGGGCCCGCGGCCCCGCCAGGGCGGAAGCCTGCGCTACGACATCGAACTGAGCCTCGAGGAGGCCTTCGCCGGAAAGGAAGAAGAAGTCGTCTTTCCGCGCCTGGAGGTCTGCGACGAGTGCGGCGGCACGGGAGCCGCGCCGGGGACCCAGCGCCAGGTGTGCCCCACCTGCCGGGGGCGCGGCCAGGTCATCCGTTCCCAGGGGTTTTTCCAGGTCAGCAGCACCTGCCCGAGCTGCCACGGGCAAGGCAGCATCATCACGGACCCCTGCCCGAAATGCCTCGGAGGCGGCAAGCAGCGCGTAGAACGGCGCATCACCTTGAAGATCCCGGCCGGCGTCGACAACGGGAGCCAATTGCGCCTGCGCGGTGAAGGGGAGCCAGGGGAAAACGGGGGGCCGCCGGGCGACCTCTTCGTTGTCGTGCACCTCAAGCCGCATGAAATCTTCTCCCGTGACGGCACCGACCTGATGGCGGAGATCCCCATCTCTTTCGTGCAGGCCGCATTGGGCGACCAGATCAAGATGCCCGTGCTCGGCAAGGAGGAGAAGGAGGTCGAGCTCGAGATCCCCGATGGGACCCAGCCGGATGACGTGCTCAAGCTCCCGGGCAAGGGCATGCCGAGCCTTCGGAACCAGAGACGGGGGGATCTGTACGTCAAGGTCAGGGTCCAAATCCCCCGGAAATTGAACGACGAGCAGCGGCAACTGCTCGAGGCCTTCGCCCGAACGCAGGACAAGCGTCCGGGCGGCAGGAAGAAAAAGGGGAAGGCCTTCTGGCAGAAGGTGATCCCCTGACAGCGGGAGGCGTTTCCGGATGCCCGCCGGAGACGATCCGTTCGACAGGTGCCACAGGGGCACCGCACTGGCTTCACATCGTCACCTGATGGTGTTCATCGTTCAACATCTTATGCCTTGTGAAAGCGGAGCAGACAGTCATGATGATGACGGAAGAGAAGAAGGAAGAATTCAGAAAACTCCTCAACGAGCGGATGGAAGCGCTGCTCGAGGAAGCCAACAAGACGGTGAGCGGCATGACCGATCAACGGGAGAACTACCCGGACCCGACCGACAGGGCCTCCATGGAATCCGAGCGGAACTTCACCCTGCGGATCCGCGACCGGGAACGGAAACTGATCGGCAAGATCAAGGAAGCCCTCGAGCGCCTCGACACCAACACGTTCGGCATCTGTGAATCCTGCGGCGAAGACATCTCGGAAGAGCGCTTGAAGGCGCGTCCGGTCACCACCCTGTGCATCGAGTGCAAAAAGAAGCAGGAAAACGAGGAAAGGCTTCGCGGGGTCTGATACCGGCTGCAAACCACCTTTCCGATCAACCGGCCGGATTCGGGCCCCGAACCCGGCCACCCCACCGGGAAGCCCAACCTGCCTGATCGACGGCAGCGCACACAGCCGCATGGTGCCCTATTGCACGATATGGAAAAAGAGCCGGAGAACACGCCCGAGGCCGAGCGGCCGGGCGAGGATTATGAAGAGGTCATCACGACCCACATCAACGCGGATTTCGACGCGCTCGCGTCCATGATCGCCGCCAGCAAGCTTTATCCCAAAGCGGCGCTCGTCTTTCCCGGCTCCCAGGAAAAAAACCTCCGGAACTTTTTCGTCCACTCCACCTCCTACCTGTTCAACTTCGCGAAGCTGCGGCAGATCCGCCTGAGCCGGATCAAGCGCCTGATCCTGGTCGACACCCGCCAGCGGGACCGGATCGGGAAGTTCGCCGGGATCATCGGGAAAAAGGGACTGGAGGTCCACATCTACGATCATCACCCGGACTCGGAGGATGACGTCCACGGCGACCTGGAGGTCGTCCGCAAGATCGGCTCGAACACCGCCCTTTTGACCAGCCTCATCCGGGAGCGGCGCATCGAGGTCTCTCCGGTCGAGGCCACAATCATGTGCCTCGGCATCCACGAGGACACCGGCTCCTTCACCTTCTCCTCCACCACCGCCGATGATTACCGCGCCGCGGCGTGGCTCGCCGAAATGGGCGCCGACCACAACGTCGTCGCGGACCTCCTCACGCGGGAGCTGACCACGGAACAGGTCTGGATCCTGAACGATCTCACCCGCTCGGCCACGACCCATGCCGTCAACGGGATCGAGGTCGTCATCACCGAGGTGATCCGGGACGATTACGTCGGGGACTTCGCCGTCCTGGTCCACAAGTTCATGGACATGGAGAACCTGAACGTCATCTTCGCGCTCGCTCAGATGGAAGACCGGACCTATCTCGTCGCGCGCAGCCGCATCCCCGACGTGAACGTGGGAGAGATCGCGGTCGCGCTCGGCGGCGGCGGACATCCGCAGGCCGCCTCGGCCACCATCAAGGACAGGACCCTGGTCCAGGTCAAGAGCGACCTTATGGCCATCCTCAAGACCGCCGTCAACCCCAAAAAGACCGCCGCCGACATGATGTCCTCGCCGGTCCTGCACATCGCACCCGAGGAAACCGTCCAGAAGGCCTCGGACATCATGACCCGGTACAACATCAACGTCCTGCTGGTCATCGATGACCAGGGGGCCCTGCTCGGGTACGTGACACGTCAGGTAGTTGAAAAGGCTGTCTTTTTTGGCCTCAACCACATCAAGGTCGCCGATTACATGAACATCGAGTTCGCCACCGTGCGCCCGGAAGCCACCCTCAAGGAGGTCCAGGAGCTGATCATCCGGACGCGCCTGAGGATTCTGCCGGTGGTGGAGGACGACGAGGTCGTCGGCGTCATCACCCGCACGGATCTTCTCTCCATCCTGATGGGCGACCAGACCGAGCCCGAATTGTTTTATGACGCCAAGAGCACTCCGCAGCTGCCGCGCACGAAGAACATGATCAGCCTGCTGAACGAGCGTCTGCCGGACCCCATCCTCGAGCTCCTGCGCCGGTTCGGAGGGGTGGCGGACGACCTCGAGTACAACGCCTACCTGGTGGGCGGGATGGTGCGCGACATCCTTCTCAAACGCGACAATCTGGACATGGATATCGTCGTCGAAGGGGACGGCATCGAGTTCGCCCATGAATATGCCAGGATTTACGGCGGAAGGGTCCGCAGCCACCGGAAGTTCCGAACCGCCGTGCTTATCCTGCCGGACACCACCAAGGTCGACATCGCGACGGCCCGCATGGAATACTACGAGGCCCCCGGCGCGCCGCCCATCGTGGAGACCAGCTCGCTCAAAATGGATCTTTACCGCAGGGACTTCACGATCAACACCCTGGCCGTCAAACTCAACGAGCGGCATTTCGGGGTGCTGATCGACTATTTCGGCGCACAGAAAGACTTCAAGGAGCGCGTGCTGCGGGTCCTGCACAACCTCAGTTTCGTCGAGGACCCGACGCGGATCCTGCGCGCCATCCGCTTCGAACAGCGCTTCGGTTTCAAGATCGGGAAGCTCACCCTCTCGCTGATCAAGAACGCTGTCAAGATCAACTGCTTCAAGGACGTGAGCGGACAAAGGCTGTTCCACGAACTGAAGCTCCTCCTGATGGAACAGAACCCGATCGGGGCCATCGAGCAGATGGACGTCTTCAATCTGCTCCCGGTCATCTCGCCCCAGATCACTTACACGGACGCCTTCAGGAACCTGCTCGAAGAGATCGAGAACGTGGCGGCCTGGTACCGTCTGCTCTATCTCGACGAACCGTTCGACGCCTGGAAGGTATACTGGCACGCACTGACTTCCGCCCTCGACCCGCAAAACCTGCGGGAGCTGGCCAAACGCTTCGGGATGAACGACCTCGAGGGTCGAGCCCTGGTGGAGCAGCGGGAGCAGTCCGAAGAGCTGTTGAATATCCTCTTTCGATTCCAGGGAGACAACTACCAGCTCTACTGCCTGCTGACGCCCTACCACACGGAGACGCTCCTCTACCTGATGGCGCGCGCCAACAACGAGCGTGTGCGCAAGCTGATCTCGAACTATTTCACGCGGCTCAAGGGGACCCGGCTGCACCTGCGGGGCCGGGATCTGCTCGAGATGGGGTTCGAATCGGGTCCGCTTTTCCGGGACATCTTCGAGGCCCTCACGGAGGCGCACTTGAACGGCCGCGTCAAGACCCGCGAGGACGAGGTGGAATTCGTACGCCGGCGCTACCCTGCTTTTCCCGGCGCGGAACGGGCCGGGAAGGCCGAGGCTACCTGAAGCCGCCGATGCACCCGAACGTCCCTTTTCGGCGCCCATGATCAATCCCCCCGGGGGCGGCCCGCCGCCGCCGGCAAGAATACACACAAGGAGTGGAAGACAGATGGAGAAGAAACGTATCGTCAGCGGGATGCGCCCCACCGGCAAACTGCACCTCGGCCACCTGCACGGCGCGCTGCTCAACTGGAAGCAGCTGCAAGAGACATACACCTGCTTTTATTTCGTGGCGGACTGGCACGCGCTGACGAGCGAATATGCCGACACCCACATCATCCTCGACAGCCGCCGCGACATGATCATGGACTGGATCTCGATCGGCCTCGACCCGCAGGTGTCCACTTTTTTCGTACAATCGGAAATCAAGGAGCATGCCGAACTCCATCTGATCTTCTCCATGATCACGCCGCTTCCCTGGCTGGAGAGAAACCCCACCTACAAGGAGCAGCTCCGGGAGCTCAGCCAAAAGGATCTTTTCACCTACGGCTTTCTCGGCTATCCTGTCCTGCAGGCGGCGGACATTTTGATGTACAAGGCGGACGGGGTGCCGGTCGGCGAGGACCAGGCCCCGCACGTGGAGCTGACCCGCGAGATCGCCCGCCGCTTCAACCACATCTTCGGGGCGGAGGTCTTCCCCGCGCCCGATACCCTGCTCGCGCCCACGAGCAGGCTCCTCGGGATCGACCGGCGGAAGATGAGCAAAAGCTACGGCAACGCGATCTACCTGACGGACTCCGACAAGGAGATCGATCAGAAGGTAGCTCAGATGATCACGGACCCCCAGCGGATGAAGCGCACAGACCCCGGGGACCCCGATGTCTGCAACGTCTTCGCGTTCCACGAGATCTACACCGGCCCCGAGACGGCCCAGGAAATCGACCGCGAGTGCCGCAAGGCCGGCATCGGCTGCGTGGAGTGCAAGAAGCGGATGGCCGAAGGGCTGAAGAAGGGCCTCGAGCCTATCCGGGCGAAGCGGCGGGAACTCGAAAGCGACCCCGGCCGGGTGGATGCCATCATGGAAGCGGGCAACCAGCGGGCGCGGTCGATCGCCCGCGACACGATGGAGCAGGTGCGGAGCGTGGTCAAAATCTGAAACACCCGTCCAGGCTCGGCGGCATGGACTACGAGATCAAATTGGAGGTGTTCGAAGGTCCGCTGGACCTTCTGCTCCATCTCATCCACAAAAACGAGGTGGACATCTTCGACATCCCCATCGCCGCGATCGCCGACCAGTACCTGGCCTACATCGACCGGATGGAGGAGCTGAACGTCAGCCTCGCCGGGGATTTTCTGGTGATGGCCGCGACGCTCCTCCACATCAAGTCGCGGATGCTCCTGCCGGAGCTGCGCGGCGAGGAGGACGAAGAAGACCCGCGGGTGGAGCTGACCCGTCCGCTCCTCGAGTACCTCTCCTTCAAGGAGGCCGCACGCTCCCTCTTCGACCGGGAGATCCTGGAGCGGGACGTGTTCGTGCGGCGGGATTTTCAGGAGCTTCAGGAGCTCTCGGGAGGGGTCGAACCGGAGCTCGAGGTCAGCCTCTTCCAGCTCATCCAGGCCTTCAAGCGTGTGGCCGACCAGCGCATCCCGGAGCGGCAGCTGCAGATGCAGATGGATGTGTGGAGCGTAAAGGACAAGATCGCCCACATCCTCGACCGGCTCCGCGGCCAGGGTCCGCTCTTTTTCGCGGAACTCCTCGGGGGCGGCATCAGCCGCCTCGAGTGCGTGGTGACCTTTCTGGCCCTCTTGCAGATGGTGCGGATGGGCCTCGTACGGACCTTTCAGCCGGCGGCCGAAAGCGACATCCAGATCCTGCCGTGCCCCGAAAACACCCCGAGGGACATCGCGGATGACTGACGAGCTCGAAAGGACGATCGAGGCCTTTTTGTTCAGCGCGGCCCGCCCCCTGTCGGCGCGCGACATCCAGGCCTGGCTGCCCGAAGAGCCCCTGGACCGGATACAGGCGGCCCTTGAACGGCTGGCACGGGAGTTCGAGTCCCTCGGGCGGAGCTTTCACCTCCGGGAGGTGGCGGGCGGCTTCCAATTCCGCACGCGCACTGCTTACGCCCAGGCGCTCCTGAAGATGCTGAGCACGTCCCCGGCGAGGCTCTCGCGGGCCGCGCTCGAGACCCTGGCGATCATCGCTTACAAGCAGCCCATCATCCGGCACGAGATCGAGCGGCTTCGCGGGGTCGACACGGGCAGCATCCTGAGGACGCTCCTCGAAAAGGACCTCGTCCGGATCGTGGGCCGCAAGAACCTCCCCGGGAGGCCGCTCATCTACGGGACGACCCGGCGGTTCCTCGAGGTCTTCGACCTCAGGGACCTCGCCGCCCTCCCCCAATTGAAAGACTTGCAGGAATTGACAACCCATGATGAAGAAAAGACCTCAGAAGCGCCGGCACCCGTCCATGAAGCCCCGGAGGAAACCGGCCCCGCCCGGGCGATCCTCCCCGAACCGCCCGGTGCGGACGGCCGCGACGGAGATCCCTGATTTCGGGCCGCCCCGTGAAAGCGGCGAGGAGCAGCGCCTGAACCGCATCCTCTCCCTGTCGGGCGTCACCTCCCGGCGGAAGGCTGACGAGTGGATCGCCGAGGGGCGCGTCACGGTCAACGGCAAAACCGTAGCCGAGGCCGGGGCCAAGGCCCGCTGGGGGGTCGATCGCATCGCGGTCGACGGCCGGCCGGTCCCCGCGCCCGCCCCCCGCGTCTATCTCATGCTGAACAAGCCCTTTGCGGTCATGTGCTCCCTGAACGACCCCGAGGGCCGGCCGACCGTCGCGGAGTACCTGAAGGACCTGCCTGTCCGCGTCTACCCGGTCGGGCGCCTCGACTTCGACACCCTCGGCCTTCTCCTCTTTACGAACGACGGCGATTGGGCCTTCCGCCTGAGCCACCCCCGCTACCGCGTCCCGCGCACCTACAAGGCGACGCTGGCAGGGGAAATTGCGGAAGGCGACCTCGCCGCCCTCCGGCGGGGCGTCCCCCTGGAGGACGGCCCGAGCGGCCCTGCCACCGTCACCGTGGTCTCGCGCGGCCCTGAGCAGAGCGTCATCCGCATCACCATCACGCGGGGGAGGAACCGTCAGGTGCGCCGCATGATCGAAACCCTGGGCTACCGGATCATCCACCTCATTCGCATCGGCTTCGGGCCCCTCGCGCTGGGCGACCTCAAGATCGGCCGCTACCGATTCCTCACCCCCTCCGAGGTGGAGGAGCTGCGCAGCCTCGTGGGGCTTCCCTGAATGTTCCGCCCGTGCCCATCCAAAAACAGGAAGCGCCATTTTTTTTGTTTACAAAAGGCGCTTCCTCTCCTATGATTGCAATTTATCGGGCGGTTAACTCAGCGGGAGAGTGCCATCCTCACACGGTGGAAGTCGCAGGTTCAAATCCTGTACCGCCCACCAGCTTAATAAAACCGGAACGTTGCAACATATCGTGAAGGTAACCTGTTAACTCCAAAGTAGCCTTAAAAAGGTGACTAAAGGGTGACTAAAAAGGCCGGGGAATGATCCCTCGGCCTTTTTCTTTTTACATGGCTGCTTATTTTCGCCTAATCAAGGCGCACACCAGGGGCGAACAGATTTTTTCCACAATCTGCGCCTACCCCTCCTTACATGGGCTTTTACGCCGGCACAGAAGCAGCCTGTCAGAGGCTATCATTTTCAGCTTGAAATTTCGGTCTGGATGTGAATAAGTTTCGCGGATGAACGGTGTCGAAGCGCCTGCCGCAGCTTCGTCTCGTCGAACAGCGGCTCCTATGACGGGGTCAGTGTTTTCAATGAAAAGTGCGTTTCCATAGGCGCGAAATCGCGGTCATCGTGGAGCAGAGTCAGCCCTTCGACAATGCAAAAAGTTGCTATCATCACGTCAATTGTTTTCCTTGGCGTAATACCGGATTTTCGGAGGTAACGGTAGTTTTGGGCGCTTTGAATTGCGACATTGTATCCGCCAATTTGCCGGAATATGAGAGCGCTGAGAAGGCTTTTGGCAGTTTCAAAGTCTTTGTTCGACCTGAAACCCTGCAAAACCTCTGCAAGAATCAGATCTCCTATCACGACAGGGACATTCGAAAGGTAATTGTCAAGCGAGTCTGTCTGCCACGTGGAAATTCCGTTGAAATAATCAATCCACACGGATGAATCGACAAGTATCATTCGTCCAACCTCATTTTATCCAGGTCGCCATCCCATTTCAATTTTCCACGCAGATCTTTGATTCGCTCTTGCTTTTTGATTTGGATCAACAATCTCAGGCTGGTTTCGACGACAGCTTTCTTGGTTTTGAGCTGGCTGAGAGTCATGGCTTCATTTATCAGTTCATCGTCTATCACAATGTTCGTTCGCATAAAATCATCTCCTGATCTGCGTGTGTATAAATTTCATAATATATACACACGCAACCGTTGTCAAGGGGTGAACGCTTCCCGCTTGACAGCAGCACAGGTTGGTTGCATAACGGTTGCAAAATACAACCAACCTAGAAGGGGTTGATATGGCAACCGTAACGGTGAAGAACATACCCGAAAAGTCCCTTTAGTGACCGTTGCCAAACAGCTCCTGCGCGAATTTTCATCCCTGGCGGTGCCATTAAAATCCTTCACTGAATAAACTCAAGAAGCGATCCCAAACATCATTTCCTGCAGCCAGCCTCGAATAGTCCACCGTTTCCGCTGCGGGTCGTCCGAAGAAAAGCTCGCCGTGCGCGCTCGAGGTAGAAGTCCGTGCGCAAAAATGCTATGCTTTGCAGACCCTTCTTCGCGCAAAATCCGAAGCGGGATGGCATTCTTTCCCTCTTACGGCGTTTTCAGGGAGGCCGCGGTGAGTATTTTCAATCTCGAAAAGATCTTCATGCCATCGAGCGTGGCGGTGATCGGGGCAAGTGGAAAGTCCGGTTCCATTGGTGAAGTGCTGCTGAGAAACCTGCTCGCGACACCCTTCGAAGGCCCGGTTTTTCCCGTCAACCCGAAATACGACCACCTGATGGGGCTCGAATGCCGCCCCGCTCTCCGGGATGTCCGGCAGCCGGTGGATCTTGCGGTCATCGCCGTGCCTGCCGACCAGGTTCCGGAGGTCCTCGACGAATGCGCTGAAGCGGGCGTGGGAGGCGCCATCATCATCTCCGCAGCGGGAAAGGAGGCCGGCAAAGACGGGCGATCCCTCCAAAACGCCATCCGGGAGCACGCGGATGCCGCCGGGATCCGGATCATCGGCCCGAACTGCATGGGGGTGGTGAGCACACCGGCAAAGCTCAACGCCACCTTTGCCGAACGCGAGCACCTGAGCGGCGGGCTCGCCTTCATCTCCCAGAGCGGCGCCATGAGCGCCGCGATCCTGGACCTTTCCGCCCGAGAGCGGATCGGCTTCCGCTATTTTGTGAGCGTCGGCTCCGTCCTGGATGTCGATGTCGGGGACCTGATCGACTACCTCGGGAACGACCCGGGTGTCAGCGCCATTGTGCTTTACGCCGAAACGCTCACCGCGCTGCGCAAGTTCATGAGCGCCGCGCGCGCCGTTTCGCGTGTCAAACCCATCGTCGTACTGAAATCCGGCCGTTCGGCGAGCGATGCGAACGGCGCTGACGGTCCGGGGAGCCGCGGGCTTGCCCAAGAAAGCGCCGTTTACGATGCAGCCTTCAAGCGCGCCGGCATGCTCCGCGTCAAGACGATGGACGAACTGTTCGACTGCGCCGAGCTTTTCGCCAAACAGCACAACCCGCGCGGGAACCGGCTCTGCATTCTGATGAACGGGGACGGCCCCGGTGTCATGGCGGTGGACGCCCTCGCCTCCTACGGCCTCAAACCGGCCGCCCTCGAACCGGACACACTGGAGGCGCTCGACAGGCTGCTCCCGCCGATCTGGAGCAGGCGCAATCCGATCGACCTCCTGGGAGACGCCACTCCCGAACGGTGGAAAAGGGCGGCGGAAATCTGCCTCTCCGCCAGGGAGGTGGATGCCCTCATGACAGTCTACGTCCCCCAGGTGCACAACCCCTCAGCCGATGTGGCCGAGGCCCTGGTCTCCGCCTTCGAGGCAAAAGGGGTAAGCATCCCGCTCTTTTCCGTCTGGATGGGAGGCGAAGGAGCCGACCCCGGCCGGGACACCATGAACCGGTCCGCCTTCCCCACCTACGATTCGCCGGAGCGCGCCGTCGCGGCCTTCACGTATGCCCTCTCCTACGCCCGCAATCTGGAAATGCTTCAGGAGATCCCCCCGAAGTTCAACCGGGCGCTCGACTTCGATCCCGCCGCCGTCAGGGCCGTGGTCCAGGAAGCCTTGAAAAACGGAGGGGGGAGGCTCGGTGCCGTCCAGTCGAAAGCGGTCCTCGAGGCCTACGGGCTTCCGGTCAACCCCGCCGAAACGGTCCACGGCGCCGATGAAGCGGCCCTGATCGCCTCGAGGCTCGGCTTCCCCGCGGCGATGAAGATCGCCTCGCCTGACATCCCGCACAAGTCCGATGCCGGCGGGGTCGAACTGAACCTGAGGACCCCCGGCGAGGTGCGGGAGGCCTATGAACAACTCCTCTCGTCAGCCCGCGCCGCCCACCCCGATGCACGCATCGACGGCGTGACCGTTCAGCCGATGCTCTGCGGCCGGATGCACGAACTGTTCATCGGCTCGAAGACGGTTCCCGATTTTGGGCCGGTGATCCTTTTCGGCGCGGGCGGTCTTCTCGCCGAGCTCTACGAGGATTATTCACTCGCGCTGCCGCCCCTGAGCCGCCTTCTGGCAAGACGCCTGATGGAGGAGACACGGATCTACCGCGTTTTGCAGGGCCACGGCCGCACGCCTCCCGTGGACCTCGAACTGCTGGAGGAGCTGCTGATCAGGCTCGCGCAGTTGGTGACGGATTTCCCGGAGATATCGGAACTGGTCATCAACCCCTTCATGATCGGCCCAGACGGCGGTATGGCAGTCGATGCCCATATCCTGATCAAGCCCGCGGACCGGCCGTCTCCCGAACACCTGGTCATCAGCCCCTATCCGAACCAGTACGAAGGCTTGATCTCCGTCAAAGGCGGGAAGCGGATCTTCGTCCGCCCCATCAAGCCGGAGGATGCACCGCTTTTGACAGGCCTCTTCTCGGCGCTTTCCCCCCTCAGCATCTATTTCCGGTTCTTCAGCCCCTTGAAATCCCTTTCGACGAAGATGCTGGCCCGATTGAGCCAGATCGACTACGACCGGGAAATGGCCCTGGTGGCGTTCGATCCGGATGAAGAAGAGGAAAAGGTCCTGGCCGTGGTCCGCTACATGGCCGTCCCGCGGAAGGAGGAGGCGAATTTCGCCGTGGCGGTGGGGAGCCCCTGGCAGGGTCTGGGGATCGGCGCCGCCCTGATGGAGCGGCTGTTCGCCATTGCGCGGGAAAGAGGCATCAAGAAGATCACCGGCGAGGTGCTCGCGGAAAATCGCCAGATGCTGGGGCTCGCGCGTCGGTTCGGTTTCGAGACCAGCAGGACAGCCGAAAACGGGCAGTACATCATCACCCTGGATTTGAGCCGTGAAGCCGGCGCCAACACGGCGGAAGGGATGCAGAACCTGCAGGGCGGGGACACGGCCCCCGCCAAGGCTTGAGACCTGGCTCCTCCCCTGCGCCTCGATTCTGCCGCCCCGGATGGGGAAACCCCCGGGTCTGCAAAACCGTCTTGGTCATGATTGTCGTAAAGACGAGGGGGGAACACCCCCTGGTCTAAAAACCCGGCGGGCCATCGGCGGACCGGCCGGAACGTTTTCGAAAACCCTCAGCCGAAAAGGAGTTTCAAGATGAAATGGTCATTGTCGCAGATCGCCGCAAGGCTTCTCGTAAGCATCGTTTTTGCTCTCTCTGCAGGGGCATGCGGCCAGGATTCTCAGGAACCGAAACCATCTGAAAAAGCGCAGGAAGCGCCCCCGGCGGCCGTGACGGGCGGAAGGCCTGACGCCTCCCCGGCCGAGGAGACAGGGGAGCCCGAAGAAACGGCCCCGTCGACCGAGGCGGCGCCCGAGGAAGGTCCTGCGCGGACAGCGGAGGACGAGGCGCCCTCTGCTCAGCCTGGCGCCCCGGAGGAAGCGGAGGAGCGAGCCGCCGAAGATGCGACCGTGAGAGGCAAAGCTCCAGACAGTGAAGCCCCCGGGGAAAAAGCGGCACCCCCCGCCGCGGACTTCCCGGAAGATCTGAAGATGATCACGATCTACCATGCATCCTACCCAGAGCACAAGAAAGGGCCTGTGCCCTTTTCGCACGGGGTTCACGTCAACGAGTACCAGATCGGATGCGGTGAATGCCATCACGATGAAAACGGAGAACCGTTGGCGAATCTCGCCGTTGGCGACCCGGTTCAGAAATGCGCCGAATGCCACCCCGTCCCCGCCGCCCCGGAAGACGAGGACGAATACCAGCGCGCTATGCACAAGAACTGCCGCACCTGCCACGCCGCGCACAACAAGGAGACCGGCACGAAAGACGCTCCCGTGCTGTGCAACCAGTGCCATCAGAAAAACTAGCCCGGCTGATCGCCCGGGCCGGCCCTCCGAATGAGGAGCGGCGGCCCGGGATTCAGAAGCATCTCCTGCACGATAAAGACCGGAAGCATGCCGCTGTAATGTCGTCTGCACTGAGCGAACAGGCAAATCGCATCCTCTATTCATCTACGACACGCAAGAATTCACCGCATGAATAATCGAAAAGAGGCAAAGGGCCGTTTATTGTCTGTATAAAACAAACATATCAAGGAAGAAACCAGTAGAAAAAGCTTTTCAAGACGTGTATTTTCATCTTTTATTTTTCGATGCATCTGGTATACTGTCGCCCGTTCAAGCGTTTCTAAACCAACGGGATAACATGGGATGTACAGTTATCCACGGCTCCTTTGTTCGACGCAAAGCACACACCGATGCTCGCTCGACACGCCGTTATGATGGCTGGCTCTTATCATGACTCGAACAAGACTCAACCTCCCGGCGGCTTGTAGGCAGCAAAACGTGTTGACGGGCCATCCGCATTTCCGGATTGGAAACGGGGTTGCACCGGGAAACCCTTTCAGGATGGATGTGCACTGCTAATCAGGCTCCTATTGGTCGACTGCAGTTGCGGCTGCATATCCAGACCGCTTGAGAGCAGACCGCAAGCTTGCAGTCTTTCAACGTGCGCCGCTTCTATTTCGCAGCAAAGCGTCAGCTGATGACAACATTTACACCCACGAGGCGTTTATGAAAATTGAGAAGATCGACCACATCTGTTTTGCCGTGAAGGATCTGGATGATGTAAAGAGGATTTACCAGGATGATTTCGGGTTGACGCCCGCCTGCGAGTACGTTGCGGAGTCCGAAAAGATCAAGGTTGCGCGGTATTACATCGGCGAGGTTGCGGTGGAGTTCATGGAATCGACTGCACCGGACGGCGAGGTGGCGAAATTCATCGACCGGCAGGGGGAGGGTTTCTTCCTGATATCCTACAAGGTCGATGACCTGCCGAAGGCCATGGCGGAGTTGAAGGAGAAAAACGTGAGGCTGATCGACGACAAACCGCGGGAGCTGCTCGGCAACCGGTATGCCTTTGTCCACCACCCGAATAAGCTCCACGGGGTCCTGACAGAGCTGCTGGATGGAGACTTCGATATGGAAGCCGACAAGTGACTTGAAGACGTTTGCGCCCTGTTTCGCTCCCGTCTGAGATTCTTTGGAAAGGAAGGATGTTTTTGTCAGCACATGAATGAGATGAATGCGGACACCCGCCCCGCGCGCGGCGATCGGCGGGCCCAGGCCTGTACTGACCCTCTGACATCATCAACCCATCAGCCATCAGGGGAACGTTATGAAGAATGATTTGAATGTCGTCGGCAAAAGGGTCGTCAGAAGCGACTCCCTGGCCAAGGTCACCGGAGCGGCGCACTACACCGCGGACCTGAAGTTTCCCAACATGCTCGTCGCCAAGGTCCTCCGGAGCCCCTATCCCCATGCCCTGATCCGCGGCATCGACCTGACGCGGGCCCTGAAAGTCAAAGGGGTCAAGGCCGCCGTCAGCGGCTTCGACACCCACGGGATCAAGTGGGGGGTCTTCCGCTACACCCAGGACCACGCGATGCTGCCAAGGGACAAGGCGCGGTACATCGGCGAAGACATCGCGGCGGTCGCGGCGGTCGATGAAGAGGCCGCCCTCGAGGCCATCTCCCGCATCGAGGTCGACTTCGAGCCACTCCCGGCCGTTTTCGAACCCGAAGAGGCCATGCAGGAAGGTGCGCCCCAAATACACGATGCGTACCAGAACAACATCAACATCCACGTCCACATCGACGTAGGCGAGGTAGACAAGGCTATGGAAGAGGCCTTCCTCGTCAGGGAAGACACCTTCCGGGCAGGCGGCGAGGCCTACGCGATGATGGAACCGTATGCGGTGGTCGCCTCTTACAGCAACGGCTTCCTTGACCTGTGGATGCCGAATGCCGGGCCCCACGTACGGGCCAAGGCCCTCTCGAATCTCCTCAAAATGCCACTCAACCGCGTGCGGGTGCGCCCCATCAACTCCGGGGGCGCGTTCGGCGGCCGGTCCGAAGTCTCTCCGGGCGACCTCGTCGCTTCCCTCCTCTCCATCAAGACGGGCAAACCGGTGAAACTGGTCCTCTCGCGCGAGGAAAACGCCACCAGCACCCGCCAGGTGCACGAGATGAAGGCCACGATCAAGACCGCCATGAAAAAGGACGGTACGATCCTGGCGAAGGATTACCGGGTCGTATACGACGGCGGGGCGTACAGCTCCACCGGCCCGATCGCCACCTCGATCCCCTTCTACGTCTACGAGGAATGCTACCGCCTCCCGAACGTCCGCTACAACGGCTACCGGGTCCTCACCAACAAGGGCATCCGGGGCATGTACGGGTGCCACGGGAGGGCGTTCCTTGCCGGGAACGAGGCCCAGATGGACCTGATGGCGAAGGAGCTCGGCCTGGACCCCGTGGAGATCCGCCTGAAAAACGGGCTGAAACCCGGGGAGATGACCGCCACCGAATCCCGGATCTCGAGCTGCGGCCTGAAGGAGACGATCGAGGCTTCAGCCAAGGCCACCGACTTCAAGCGGCGGTGGGCGAAGCCGAAGGCCCTGAACGGGATCGGCATGGGCAGCGTGGCCATTATGTGCGGATTCCCGATGGGCTTCCGATCCGGGTCTTCCTGTTATGTCAAGCTGAACGATGACGGGCAGGTGACGCTCGTGACGGGCCTGGTCGACAACGGGCAGGGGAACGAGTCGATGGTCATCCAGGTCGCCTCCGAGGTCCTCGGAGTCCCCATGCAGGACATCAACCTCGTCAACGCCGATACGGAGGTGACCAATCTCGACCCCGGCGCCTACTCGCAGGCGGCGGCCTTCGTGGGGGCCAATGCCGTCCGCGTGGCCTGCGAGAACGCCCGCAGGCGCCTTGTCGCCATCGCCGCGGAGAAGCTCGGCATCCCCGAGGACGACGTCGACCTCAAAGACCGCCTGGCCTATTCGAAGAAGACCCCGTCCACGAAGATGCCCATCTCCTGGGTCGTGCGGGAGGCCTTCTTCCGCGGAGACCCGATCGCAGCCACGGGCACGTATTTCCCGAAGATCGATTTCGAGCGCGAATGGGTGTCGCGCCCCCGCGGCCAGATGGCGGGGAC
The DNA here is from genome assembly GCF_000422285.1 of Desulfatiglans anilini DSM 4660. Classification (NCBI taxonomy): domain Bacteria; kingdom Pseudomonadati; phylum Thermodesulfobacteriota; class Desulfobacteria; order Desulfatiglandales; family Desulfatiglandaceae; genus Desulfatiglans; species Desulfatiglans anilini. Next base: position 111,100 of record NZ_KE383814.1, on the reverse strand, counting down.
CTTCTCCTTCGGCACCTCGATCGCCGAGGTCAGCATCGATCGCGAGACCGGCCGGATCACGATCCCGCACTTCACGGCCGCGCATGACTGCGGCCGGCCGATCAACCCCATGGCCGTGGAGGGGCAGATGGAGGGCTCGATCCAGCAGGCGGGAGTCGCCGCCATCATGGAAGAAAACCTTTTCGACAAGGGGTTCCTGCTGAACCCGGACCTGCTTGAATACAAGGTCCCCCTCGCCTGTGACATGCCCGAGATCGAGACGATCATCGTCAGCTCCGTCGATCCCGAGGGGCCGTTCGGCGCCAAGGAGGGCGGCCTCACTGTCCGGATGAACGCCTACAGCGCCGTCGCCTCGGCCGTGGCAAACGCCACGGGCGCTCTGTTCAGCGAACTTCCACTCACCCCTGACAGGGTCTTGAGCGCCCTCGAAGGCAAAAAGGGGGGAAAGAAATGATCATGCCCAAGTTTGAATACCGGAAGGCGGACAGCGTGACCGCGGCGATCGCCCTCTTCGAGGGCTTCAAAGGCCAGGCCTCTTACCTCGCCGGCGGGACGGACCTGATCCCGCGGGTGAAATCGAGGCTCGCCATGCCGGCGGCCGTCATCGATCTGAAGGGCATAGAGGCCCTGAGGACCATTTCCCGCCAGGGAGGGGCCCTCGTGATCGGCGCCAACACCACGCTTTTCGAACTCAAGAACGACGCGACCGTCAAGGAGTACTTCCCGGCGCTCCAGGCCTCGCTCGAGGCGACCTCCTGCGAGGCCCTTCAGATGCGGGGGACCATCGGCGGCAACATCCTGCAGAACACGCGCTGTCTTTTCTACAACCAGTCCCTTGCCTGGAGAACGGCGCGGGGCCTGTGCTTCAAGATGGGGGGTGAAATCTGCAACGCCGCCCCCGGGGCAAAGCGGTGCTTCTCCAACTACTGCAGCGACAACGCCCTGCCGCTCCTCACCCTTTCGGCCGCTCTCGCCCTCACCGGCCCGCAGGGAGAGCGCAAGATCAAACTGGAGAAGCTTTTCAGCAGCAAGGGGAAAAACCCGTTCACCCTGCTGCCCGGGGAGATCCTGACGGGGGTCCACATCCCGCTCAAGAAGTCGCAGGGGGCCTACGAAAAGCTGCGCGTCCGCGGCTCCATCGATTATCCCCTGGTCGGGGCGGCGTGCTCGGTCCTCGGCGGCAAAGGGAAGATCGCGGTCGGGGGCATCGGCCTCGAACCCCTCGTCTACGACCTGAAAGACCTCACGGAGGCAACCCTCAAAGAGGCTGCGGACAAGGCCTCCCAGGACGCGAAACCGGTGGCGAACGCCGTGCTCACGCCCGCCTATCGCAAGAAAATGGTGCGGGTCCTTGCGCAAAGGGCCATCAGCAAGACCGTGCAGGAGGGAAAGTGATGAAAACCAGGAAAGTAACCTTCGAGATCAACGGCGAGACCTGCACATCACAGGTGAGGCCTTATGAAACGCTGCTCGAAACGCTCAGGGAGCGCCTCGATCTGACCGGAGCGAAAGAGGCCTGCGGGATGGGATCGTGCGGGGCCTGCACCGTCATGATGGACGGTGTGCCCACCCGGAGCTGCCTGGTGCTGACCCCGGAGGTCGAGGGCGCATCCGTTGCCACGGTCGAAGGGCTTGCAAAGGGAGAAGAACTCCATCCGCTGCAGGAAGCCTTCATGGAAAAGGGCGCGGTCCAGTGCGGCTTCTGCACCTCCGGCATGATCATGAACGCCAAAGGGCTCCTGGACCGGAATCAGGCCCCGACCAGGCAGGACGTGATCCGCACCGTTTCCTCGAACATCTGCCGCTGCACCGGCTACAAGAAGATCGTCGAAGCCGTCCAGGCGGCCGCAAAGGCGTCAGGAGAGTCATAAAACCCCTTTCTCGGGTCCTGAAGCCTTCCTAAACGCAGGGGATGTTTTTTGTACGGTCGCATTCCGGCCGAGTGGAGACCGCACAAAGAGCATCGCCTGCGCGTTCCGAAACCTACCGCTATTGGGTGCCCTGCAAAAACACCCTGCAGACAACCTCGCGAGGAACATGCCCCGCACGTCCTGAACCTTCCAAAGCTGGAACTCATCCCCCAACTTAATCCGCTGAAGTGCGTCCCCTGGGCTTCTGGAAACCCGCCACCGTTTAGAAATTTCCCCGATGCCTATTCCGCGGGTTCGGCCGGCGCGGTCGTGGGGGTCTCCGCTTTGGACTCACCCTCCGCTGCGGGCTTTCTCTTGCGCCGCGATTTCTTTCTGGGCTTCTTCGCCGCCGCCGGCTTCGCCCCCTCTTCTTCAGAGGCGGGAAACGACAACGGCGCCAGTCCGAAGATGCCGCCGGGCTGCGATGACATGGCAATGCCTTTTCCGCGCGCCGCCGGTTTGCGTTTTTCCGCGGTCTTCGCCGCGGCCCTCGGCTTCTTGGCGGGTTCTTGAATCGCAGGCTGCTCGACAGCCTCTTCCAGCGCTGCTTCGGGCAGCTCCTGGGCGGCTGGCTTCGGTTCAGAACGCTTCTCCGGCTTCGCCTCAGAACGCTTCTCGGGCTTCGGCTCAGAACGCTTCTCCGGCTTCGCCTCAGAACGCTTCTCGGGCTTCGGCTCAGAACGCTTCTCCGCCTTCGCCTCAGAACGCTTCTCCGGCTTCGGCTCAGAATGCTTCTCCGGCTTCGGCCTCTCCTTCCGGGGGCGTTTGGGCCGTCCGCCCTCGATCCTTACCGGGCCGGCCTCGTCTTTGACAAACCAGTCGTCCTCCGGCCAGAGCACGGGGATCTTGTATCCGAGGATCTCTTCGATGGGCTCGAGGTGGTAGACGAACTTCTCGCAGGCCAGGGAGATGGCCTTGCCGGTCTTCCCCGCCCGTGCGGTGCGTCCGATCCGATGGACGTAATTTTCGGCATCCTGTGGGAGATCGTAGTTGATCACGTGGCTGATATCCTCGACATGGATGCCCCGGGAAGCGACATCCGTCGCCACCAGGATCTTCGTCTTGCCGCTCTTGAAGGCCTCCATCAAAGCCAGGCGCGTTCTCTGCGGAACGTCCCCCGTGATCCCCTGGGCGGGCCAGCCGTTGCCCTTGAGCTTGCGGGTCAGACGCTCCACCTCCGCCTTCGTGTTGACGAAGATCAGGAGCCGCTCCCATTCCTCCCGCTTGAGAATCCCCAGAAGAAGTTTGAGTTTTTCCTCCATGCCGACGTGGATCAACGCCTGTTCGATGCCCTTGACGGTCACCTCGTCCGGCGAGACGTCGATGAACTCGGGCAGGTTCATGTACTCGTAAGTCAACTCGAGGACCCGGAAGCTCAGGGTCGCGGAGAAGAGCAGCGACTGGCGCTTCTCGTAGCTGGGGAGTTTCTTGAGAATGAACCGCATGTCTTTGGCGAATCCGAGGTCGAGCAGCCGGTCCGCCTCGTCGACCACGACGATCTGGATGGCGTCGGGCTTGAAGATGCCCTGCTTCATGTAATCGATCAGCCGGCCGGGCGTGCAGATCACGATATCCACACCCGCCTTCAGCGTCTGGGCCTGTTTCTGGTAATCGATCCCCCCTACAACCAGCGCCAACTTGAGGCCCGTATGACCTCCGACCATCTTGGCTTCGTTGTAGATTTGCAGCGCCAGTTCCCGCGTGGGTGCGACGATGAGCGCGGATGGCAGGCCCGGCAAAAAGCGGCTCTCATCGAGACGGGAAAAGATCGTCACCAGGAAAGCAGCCGTCTTGCCGGTCCCGGTCTGGGCCTGGCCGGCCACGTCGCGTCCTTCCAGCGCCACCGGAAGGACGCGGGCCTGAATGGGCGTGCAGTGCGTGAAGCCGGCATCCCGGATGCCGGCCAATACCTTTTCCGGCAGATTGAAGGATTCGAAGGTCTTCTGGGTCAAAAAACGCTGAGGCTCTGAACTGGCGATTGTCTGATCTGACAGGAATTCGTCGGTCATAAAGGTCTTTTTCTCTTTCTTGCCGTTGTTGAGGATTTATCCTACGCTGATTCGAAGCACCGTCCGGCAGGTTCACACAGATGATGAGGATCGTTTACAGGAGCCGGACATCCCTGGTTCGTTTTCCCATTACAGAAGGCAGTTTAGACCTCTTTACCTGCCTTTGTCAATTTTGTTTCCGGCTGAGCCCGGCCCTGGAGATGGAATTCTTGAGCCGAACAGACTCACGCGGACTCCAGGGCTTTGGGAGGGCCCACAGAACTCTCCTTTTCCCGCCGCACTGCACACGGTCTGCGGAGCGGTCAAAGACCCGAAGGCAGACGGCATTCCGAGGGAGATATCAGTTGACACGATACCACCCTTTGTCTATCGTTGAATGGTCTTCTTTTTTCTGCCCCCCGGCCGGAGACGATGCACACCGCCCCTTCGCCTGAATCCGTGAGGCCTCGAACTGCGGGGCAAGAAGGGGTCGAGGGCCTTTCATCCCGGCCCGATGCAGCAACTTGGACGACAAGAGGCACGAGCGGATGCAGAACATCTTGGATCTGAGGGAGAGCGCGCTTGCCCTGAAGGCCGACGAGCGGATGATCGCTTTCGCCGGCTTCAGCCTTTCCTCCGGCCGCCTGCCGGCCCCAAAGCAAGGGATTTTGAAGATATCCGCTTCCTGCCGTGAAAACGGCAGCGGTTACCTGACGCTCACCTTTCTCGTGGACACCGAAAGCAACCCTGCTGATCGAAGCGCCGTCAAAGACCTGTTCGGGCAGCTGTCGGAACAGGCGGTTTCGGCGCGGCTCAACGGTCTGATAGACCTGTTCGTCAAGGTCCCCCTCGATTTCATGGCCCCTCTGGAGGACTGGTATGTCGAGGAGGTGAACCTCTATTTCAAGGTCCTCAAGGGCCGCGAAAGGTTCCTGATTGAAAGGCATCTCATGCCCGCGCTGGAATCGATCCTCTCCTGCGCCTTCGCGGCCGTCGAGTGGTGGGCATCCGATGCTGCGCCGCCCGCTGGATTGAAAGGCAAGGAGGAAAGGCGTGGGATGGAGGGCGCTCACACGCTCAGGGATCTATTCCGCCGGCTTTTTGCCGGCGGCGATCGAGACTAAACGCCGATATGGCATCCACATGGAGATAGTCGCATGAAACACAAGAAGACACGTTGGGTTCTCCTGACCGTTCTCCTTTTTTTTCTCACCCTGACGACTCTCGGGACTGCATTTTCAGCCCAATCGGACGAGTTCTACGTAGAGCCCCAGACCGCGGAAAAGATGCTGCTCGATCTGGCGTTGATCAGACCGCTCGGCATCGTCGGGACGGTCCTCGGAAGCGTCGCCTACGTGGTTTCCTATCCGTTCGCAGCCTGGGGGGGCAACACGGACGAAACGTATCAGTATCTCGTGGCCGATCCGGCCATATACACGTTTCGGAGACCGCTGGGGCATTTTGAAAAGGATCTGGCTGAAGAGCAGGATCCCCTTTACAAAAGGGGTGACTGATCCCCTCACCCGCCAGACTGCCTCCCATACGGCCTGAACGGACGTGCGAAAGAGGCCCTTGCCGGAATCGCGGTGTATCCGCGTTTCCCGGCAGAGGCAGGCACACGCGCGGACGCCTCCAGCCCGCATGACCTTCAGACCCCTGTCCCGCACTCGAGAAAGGCCCTGTAGGCACGGTAGGTCATGTACACGTCGCCTTTGTGGGTGATCTCGAAGGGCGAGTGCATCGACAGGATCGGCGGCCCGCAATCCACAATTTTTACGCCATGGACGGCAAGGTATTTGGCGGCCGTTCCACCGCCGCCCTCGTCCACCTTTCCCAACTCACCGGTCTGCCACACGATCCGTTCACGTTTGAAGACGCGCCGCAGCCAGCCCAGGTATTCCGCATCGGCATCGTTTGCACCGATCTTCCCCCGGTGGCCGGTGAATTTGACGAAACAGGGTCCATAGCCCAGCCGGGCGGCGTTTCGCTTCTCGTGCACGTCCTGATAGTCCGGGTCGAATGCGCCCGCTACATCCGCCGAAAGCGCCTCCGAGGCGGCGAGCACCCGCCCGACCGCCCTGGCGGTCGCATCTTCCCCGGCCGCCTCGAGGCAGTCCCCGACCACCGCCTCGAGAAATTTCGACCTGGCGCTCGTCGCGCCCTCGCTGCCGATCTCTTCCTTGTCGACGAAGAGGACAAGGACGCTCTTTTCACTCGGGGCCATGTCCAGAACAGCCCTGAGGCTCGTATAGACGCAGGCCCGGTCGTCCTGTCCATAGGCGCCCACCATGGCGCGGTCCCAGCCGACATCCCGCGCCGGACCCGCCGGAACGACCTCGATCTCAGCGCTGATAAAATCCTCCTCCAGGACTCCGAGCGTTTCGTTGAGATGCGCCAGGAGGGCCAGTTTGAACCGGTCCTTCGTCTCGTCATCCCCCAACGGCAGAGCACCCGCCATCACATTGAGCTTCTCCCCCTCGATCGCCTCGCCGAGCTTCTTCTCGTACTGGGATTTCGCGGCCAGATGCGGCAGAAGATCCAGCACGGAGAAGACCGGATCGCCGGGCTTCTCACCCACGGCAAGGTCAAGCCAGGAACCGTCCGCACGCAGGACCCGGCCGTGGATCGCCAAGGGCCGCGCCAGCCACTGGTACTTCTTGATTCCACCGTAGTAATGGGTCTTCAGGAAGGCCAGGTCCGCCTCTTCGTAAACCGGCCGCTGCTTGAGATCCAGCCGCGGCGAATCCATGTGCGAGACGAGCACACGCAGGCCCTCCGACAAAGGAGCGCTTCCAGGCCGCACAACCGCCGCCCACTTCCCTCGGTGAGAGCGGAAAAAGGGGGCCTTTCCACCGCCGGACCCGGGCGCTTCGGCGAATCCTTTCTCGAGGGCCAGCCGCCGGATGGTTTCAACCGCCTCACGCTCCGTCTTGGACGCGTCCAGAAAGGGCTTGTAGGCATCGGCAAACCGAAAAACAGCCTCCCGCTCTTCAAAGCCGATGGCGTCCCAGACCAGCGCGGGTTTATAGAAAAGCTTGTCCTGAAGCCTGGCCATCTCTTCCTTGTCAGGCCGTTTCTCTTCCATGTCTCTTATCCTTTCACTGTGTCATCCGGGGGGCCACCCCAAGCATACCCTAAACAATATCTATACAGAACAAAGACTTACATGATATATCCCCATCACTGCATTAAAATTTTACCGTCCGCCGCCGCGCGGACAACCGGCGGGGAAGTGCGTGCGGGGCGCATCGTCTCTGCCCAATGGCCCTCCAGGCTCGCGACCTGGCCGCCATCCCCATCTCGAGGCGCTGCAGGAGGCGGGAAGCGCAGCGTGAGGGCAACCATCAACGGCTTTAGACAACCAAGGTTCCCGAAAGGTCCGCCACCCTCCGAATCCCGTGATCGCGGCAGTAGAGTTCGATCCCTGCCACAATCTCGATCGATGCCCTCGGATCGACGAAATGGGCGGTCCCGACCTGCAGCGCTGTTGCCCCAGTGATCAAGAACTCGAGTGCATCCCTCGCCCCCATGATGCCGCCCATCCCCATCACCGGGATATGTACCGCCCGAACCGTCTGATAAAGCATATACAGCGCGACAGGCTTGATCGCCGGGCCGGAAAGGCCGCCGGAGACATTCCCCAGCAGCGGCCGCCGGCTTGCGACATCCACCGCCATTCCGGTCAGGGTGTTGATGAGGGAAAGCGCATCGGCCCCCGCTGCCTCGACCGCCCTGGCGATGACCCGGATGTCGGTGACATTCGGTGAAAGCTTGACGATGACGGGCTTGTCCGCATGGCGCACAACGCTCTCGGTCACCCTCGCAGCGGCGAGCGGGTCCGTGCCGAAGGCCAGGCCGCCGCATTCGACGTTCGGGCAGCTGATGTTCACCTCCAGGGCATCGACCGCGTCAACCCCCCGCAAGGCCTCCGCCAGGTCGCCGTATTCCGCCGTACTGTGCCCGTAGATGTTGACGATGACCGCCGTGTCGAGGTTGTCCAGCAGGGGGACCTTCTCGGCCAGGAACCGGTCGAGCCCGCAATTCGCGAGCCCGATGGCGTTGAGCATGCCGCAGGGCGTCTCGACGATCCGGGGCGGCGGATTGCCCTCCCTCGGCTTCAAAGACAACCCCTTGACCACGATGCCTCCAAGGAGCGACGGATCGACCAGTTCCGCGTATTCCTCGCCATAGCCATAGGTCCCGGAGGCCGCCACCACAGGATTCTTGAGCTGCAGCGGGCCCAGCGAAACCCGCATGTCGACAGGTTCAGCGCCCATGCGATCGCCCCCAGTCCACTTCTTCCGCGTCGAAAACAGGCCCCTCCCGGCAAACCCGCAGATATCCACCGCCGGCGCCGGTGGACGCCGCTACGACGCACCCCTGGCAGGCGCCCACACCGCAGGCCATCCGGGCCTCGAGGGAGACCTGGCAGGAGACATGCGCCTGCGCGGCCAGACGCGCAACCTCCCGGAGCATCGGCTGCGGCCCGCAGGCGCAGATCAGGCCGGGGGGCTTCTCTTTTCGGCCGAGGCGCTCCTCGAGCAGATCTGTGACCAGCCCCCTTCGGCCGGAGCTCCCGTCATCCGTGATGACACGGATCACCCTGTCGGGCGGCACAAGGGCATCCAGAGGCACAAGCTCCGCGGCCGTCCTGCACCCGATCAGACATTCGCACGGGCGGCCGCTCCGGGACTGCATCAGGCTCACGAGCGGCGCGATCCCGATCCCGCCCGCCACGGCGAGGACCGTTCCGCCGTCCTCCGGCAGGTCGAACCCGCGGCCCAGAGGGCCGAGGCACGGGAGGTCGACCCCTTCTCCCAGACGGGCGAGCAGGGCCGTCCCGCGTCCGACGATCCGGTAGAGGATCAGGAGCGTATCCTCACCCTTACGCCCGCAGATGGAAAAGGGCCGTCGCAGAAGCGGATCAGCCCCCTCACCGAGGCCGAGCATGACGAACTGCCCGGGGCGCGCCGAGTGGAGGATCGCCGGGGCCTCGAGGCCCATCAGGAAGAGGTCTTTCGCAACCGCTTCGTTGAAACGAACGGCCGCCCGCATATCGATCATCTTGTCATCCCCAGAGCCCTGCCGCATGTCCCGCCTCAAAGGCAAGCCCCCCCTTCTGTGGCCGATATGTCGGAATCACCGCTCGCCTCTCATCACGATCCTTGCTTCACCGCTTCGATGCCGCGCCGGGAAAGCCGTAGTCCGAAATCAAGGTTAACCGCTCGCATCGACCCTTTCAGCCCCTCTTTCCATCGGTTGTCATCCGGGAAGGATCCTTTCCGCAGCCCCAGCGAGGCGAACCTTTCAGGGAAACAAGCGGAACCTGCTTGGAAATCAAACCCTATTCTGGTATGCTTCGCGTGCTCAGCCCCACTGCTTCGCGGTGGGTCCCGGGTTGCCCATATCAAGGAAATCCAGCGCTTGCGCGCAGGCGACCACGAGGTCAACGCGCAAGCGAACGTGCTGATTGACGCCCGGATCAGCTGGACAAGCCCCTTTCCCGATGGAAACCACCATAGCACGAGATGCCGATGGGAAGAAGAAAAATGCCGTTTCTCCTCCTTGCAGCCCTCCTCTGGGCCCTGCCGGCATGGGCAGGGAAACCGGCTCCCCTCAAGAAGGCCGCCTTCATCCCGCAGTGGGTGCCTCAAGCCCAGTTCGCCGGCTACTACATGGCACTCGAAAAAGGCTTCTACCAGGCGCACGGCATCGATCTCACCATCATCTCCGGCGGACCCGCAAACCCGCCGGCCGATTGCCTCACCAGCGGGCAGGCGCAGTTCGCCACTCTCTGGCTCTGCACCGGGCTCGAGATGCGCGACCGCGGCATCCCCGTCGTCAACATCGCCCAGATGGTCCAACGCTCCGCCCTCATGCTGGTCGCCAAAAAGTCGAGCGGCATCCGGACTATCCAGGACCTGCAGGGCAAAAAGGTCGGGGTCTGGGGGCCGATCTTCCAGCTTCAGCCGCGGGCGCTCTTCAAGAAGCTCGGTCTGGACGTCCAATTCACCCGCCAGTCCTACTCCGTGAATCTGTTCCTGCGGGATGGCGTGGATGCAGCCTCGGCCATGTGGTACAACGAATACCACACGATCATCAACGCCGGCCTCAATCCCGACGAACTCGTGCCCTTCTTCTTCCATGAATACGGACTGAATTTCCCGGAGGACGGCATCTACGTCCTGGAGCCCACCCTGCAGGAGGATCCGGCGCTCTGCTGCGCGTTCATGAAGGCGTCGATCAAGGGCTGGCTCTATGCCTTCGACCACGTGGAAGAGACCCTCGACCTGGTCATGAAGAACCTGAAGGAAGCCCACATTCCTGCCACCCGGGTGCACCAGAAATGGATGCTGGAGCGGATGCGCGACCTCATGCGGCCCGCCTCCGGCGCCTGGTCCGAAACGGGCCTCCTCCTCAGGGCCGATTATCTGCGTGTAGCCGAAATGATGCAGAAAGAGGGCTTCATCGACGCCGTCCCCGAATTCACCTCCTTCCACAAGGATTGCACCCCCGATGCCGCGCCATAAAGGAATCGCCTTCAAGCTGGCCTGTCTTATCCTGCTCAGTTGCTGCGTGATCTTCGGCCTGACCTTCTGGTACAACTATGGCGTCTCCCGCCGGCTGATCGCGAAGAACATCGAGAAAAACGCGGCGGAACTCATGATCGCCACGACCAACCAGCTCGACCGCGTCCTCGCGGCCGTGGAAAAAGTCCCTCAGAACCTTGCGTTTTTCCTGGAAAGCGCCCCGTGCGACGGCGGCCAGATGATGGACATCCTGAAGGCCCTGGTCGAAAACAACCCCGAGATCTACGGCGCCGCCATCGCCTTCGAACCTTACAGCTACAACCGGAACACCCTCGCCTTCGCCCCCTACTACTTCAAAAGCTCCGACGGAGTCGTGTTCCGATACCTGTCTTCCGATTATTTTCACAGCGACTGGTATCAGATCCCGCACGAACTGCAACGCCCCATCTGGAGCGAACCGTACTACGACGAGGGGGGGGGGGACATCATCATGGCCACCTACTCCGTGCCCTTCTACCGCGAGGCGCTGGGAAAGCGCCGGATCATGGGCATCGTCACCGCCGACATCTCCCTCGACTGGCTGCAGAAGATCGTGGGGGGCATCCAGATCGCCGAAACCGGCTACGCCTTCCTGCTCTCGAAGAACGGGACGTTCGTGACCCACCCGCGCCGCGATCTGATCATGAACGAAACCATCTTCAGCCTGGCCGAGGCGCGCAGCGATCCGGCGCTGAGGGAGGTCGGACGGTCGATGATCGATGAACAGTCCGGCTACACGCCGTTCTTCTGCACCATGACGAACAAGGCCTGCTGGATGGGCTACTCGCCGCTCGCATCCAGCGGCTGGTCGCTGGCGGTCCTCTTTCCCCAGAACGAATTGATGGCCGACATCGTTTCCTTGAACCGCACGGTGTGGACGCTGGTCCTGGCGGGCTTTCTGCTGCTCCTTTTCGTCATCGCGGGGATCGCCCGTTCGATTACGCGCCCGCTCCGGTCCCTCACATCTGCGGCCCGGGACATCGCCGGCGGCAACCTGGACGCCCCCCTGCCTGAAAAACGGTCAGGCGATGAGGTCGGGCATCTGGCCGACTCCTTCGCCTACATGCAGCAGGCGCTCAAACAGTACATCCAGGATCTCACCGAGACAACGGCGGCCAAGGAAAAGATCGAAAGCGAACTCCGCATCGCCCATGAGATCCAGATGGGCATTCTTCCCAAGGTCTTCCCGCCCTTCCCGGACCACAGCGAGTTCGAGATCTGCGCCGCGCTGGAACCTGCCAAGGAGGTCGGCGGCGATCTGTACGACTTCTTTTTCCTGGACGAGCGCCATCTCTGTTTCACCGTCGGCGACGTCAGCGGCAAGGGCGTGCCGGCTTCCCTCTTCATGGCCATCACGCAGACCCTGGTCAAAACGAAGGCCACCCAGGGGCTCGCCCCCCATGTGGTGCTGGAACGGGTCAACCGCGACCTGTCGCTCGACAACCCCTCCCTCATGTTCGTCACCCTCTTTCTCGGCATCCTGGACATCGAGACGGGAGAGGTCACCTACTCGAACGGCGGCCATAACCCGCCCTATGTCCTGCGCAGCGACGGCTCCGTCAAGCAGTTGCCGGGGACGAACGGCATGGCCCTCGGGGTCATGGAAGACTTCGTTTTCCGCTCGAAAAGCGTCCGGCTGGGTCCCGGAGAGATGTTGTTCCTTTACACGGACGGCGTGACGGAGGCGATGGACGTGAACGAGACGCTGTATTCGGAGGCGCGCCTCGAAAAGAAACTGAAGGAAGTGGAAGAAATGCCGATCGATCAGATGGTCCGGACGATCATGGCGAGCGTGCACGCCTTCGCCGGGAAGGCCCCCCAGGCCGACGATATTACCATCCTCGTCCTGCGCTTCAAGGGATTGGGGCAAAAGGGGGCAGACGGCGAGGCCTGAGCCGGCGGCCGAAAATTCATCCGGCTATTCGATAAAAACCGGCTCCCGCAAAATCCGCTCGATGGCCGCTTCGGCCCTCAGAGCCAGTTCGAGGTGGGTTTCCCGCAGATTGGCCACCTGGCGCAGGTGGTCCGCTGTCCGCATGATCAGGGAGGCCATGTCCCCTTCATCGATCGCCACCCACCGCAGGAGATCCTCCCACGGGACCCCGCGCGCCCAGAGATAGAGAGCCGCGGCCGGCCAGAAGAGGATCGGGGGATTCGCGAAGCCCCGCCGGGCCTTCAGCTCCCGGATGGGAGCGATGAGGTCGAGGATCCGGTCGAAGAGCACTTCCACCCGGTCCAGCCCGATGCCACCGCCCAGCCGAAGCTCCACCTCCTGCACCCGGTCCCACACAAACGGCGCGAGCGCGCCGGCCAGCAGCTCCGGTGTCGCCTCTTCGAGCCCTCTTCTGCGGATCAGTTCGGCAATGAGCAGGGGTTGGTCGAGACGCAGCTTGGAGGCCCATTCCCCATCCGGCGTAAGCCGGTTTGCGGCATCCACGAAGCCTGTCTCCTTGAGAAACCGCAGATGGCGGTTGAAGCTGAGCCAGAGTCCCCCTTCCATCTCTTCCATGTGCACCGCCAAAGCCTCGAGCTCCCTCAAAAGCTGCCGGATAGGGCCCTTTTTCTCGCGGTGGCAGACCTTGCGGTGTTCGCAGCGCTCGCAAGGCAGGGCGCGCAGCTTCTCCCGGATCCGATCGAGCTCCTCCCCTCCCAGGTCCGCGTCCGAGACCTCCACGTTCAGGACGGGGAGACCCTCCGTAGGGACCTCCGCAAAGAAGCGCGCAACCTCTTCCGGGTCGAAGGCCTCGGGCAGCTCCACACGGTAGTCGTACAGCACCTGGATCTGGTGGATCGGCACCTTGCGCAGGGGGATCCGCCCTTTGCGCGCCCGCGGCAGGCGCTTGAGGTTGTAGGCGGCGCAGACGAGCTGCCGGTGCTCCCGCTGGGTCCGGAAAACGGCGTAGACCGCTCCGTTCTTGTGCAGGAACAGACGCCCCGGCTTCAAATAGGCCTGGTACAGGGCCGCCAGCGCTTCGTTCCGCACCAAGCGGTCGAGTTTGCGGACATCCTTCTGAAGCTCCGCCGTCTTCTGGATGTTCTCGATGACAGCGAAGGGGTCCGATGTGTCGCAGCGCCCCTCCGGCAGCACCCGCCTGAGGCGCGCGACCATCGCATCCCAGCGCTGCTGGACGCTCGATCCGAAGCGGGATTCCTGGAACGCCGCGAAGGAGCGCTCGAGGAGGGTTTTGATCTCCTCCGGGCCATAGGAGAGGAGCAGGTTCAAGGTCATCGAGAAGTTGATGTGGATCTGGCTGACAAGCGGCTCCGGCAGGGCGTCCTGGAGGTCATAGATCAGCTGGGGGTCCAGGTGTCTTCCCGGGACGAGGAGGGCGAAGCCGATGAAGTCCTTCCCGCGCCGGCCGGCCCGGCCGATCATCTGGTGGAGATCGGTCGAGGTCAGATCGATGAACTCGCGGCCGTTGTACCGGTCGCTCTGGAGCAGAACCACCGTCCGCGCGGGGAAATTGACCCCCGCCGCCACGGTCGAGGTCGAAAAGATGGCCTCGAGCCAGCCCCGGTTCATCATCTTTTCGACGAGCAGCTTCCAATAGGGCAGCTGCCCTCCGTGGTGCGAAGCGACGCGCGACTCCACGAGAGGGCCCATCTGACGGTGCCCGCGCAGGTGGGGGTATTGCGCGAGAAAGGCCTCGATCTCGGCCTCCATCTCGGGACGTGTGTCCTCCGCGTGCTCGACCGGCGGGCAGGTCAGGATGGCCCGGTCGCAGTCAGCACGCGACTTCAGGAAAAAAATGGCCGGCAGCAGATTGTATTCGCGCAGCGCAGCGATGACGGCGCCAAAATCCATTCGGCCGCTGTCCCTGCGTCCTTTGGCCCCCGGCGACTGCATGAACTTCCGGATCCGCGGGCTCAGCCCCTTGGCCCCGCCGAGCGGCCCGATGAAGGAATCCGGGAAGAGAAAGAGCATTTCGAGAGGCACGGGCCGGTCGGCGGCCCGCACGACCCGGTTCTCCGACTGCCGCACCTCTTTCAGCCAGGCGCAGACCTCGCGGGCGTTCGACACGGTGGCCGAGAGGAGCAGGAGCCGCACCCGGGAGGGGAGGTAGATCAGGACCTCCTCCCAAACGACGCCCCGGTCGGGGTCGCTCAGGTAGTGGGCCTCGTCCAGGACGACCAGGTCGGCCCGCACCTGGGTGCCTTCGTGCATGGCGTCGTAGAGCTGGTTGCGGAGGATCTCCGTCGTCCCGACGATCACGGGGGCATCGGCGTTCTCCTTGCGGTCTCCCGTCAGGATGCCGCAGCTCGAGGCCCCGAACTCCTGGATGAACTCCTGGTAGATGGCATTCGAAAGGGCCTTCAAGGGAGAGGCATACCAGGTGCGGCGGCCCTCGGCCAGGGCGGCGTGAATCGCCTGGACGGCGATCCAGGTCTTGCCGGCGCCCGTGGGCGCGCTCACCAAAACATCATAATCCCGGATCAGCGCGAGGGCCTCCAACTGGAAGGGGTCCGGCTGGAACGGGGCCGGCTCGGGCACACCGATCTTCGCGAACACAGGCCTCAGGCTCTTGTCCAAACGGGTGCGGAGCGCGGGCGGGGTCCTCTTCTCCCGGACCGTCCGCGCGGGAGGCCGTCCCTTGCGAGGAGGACGTCTACGATATGGTCTTTTCCTTTCCATCACCTGCGCCGCACCCGTTTTCTCATTCACCCGGATCTCAAGCCACCAGCTCCGCGGCCACCAGATCCATGTCCCTCAGCATCCCCTGCAGACACTCGGCCAGCGGCAGGGCCGAAAGCGCCCCCATCAGCGCGGGCAGAGGCTCGTCGCCCGCGCCCTGCGAGAGCCGCAGCCCTTTGGTGTAAACGGTTTCGAGGGCCTCGCACACGAAGAGCCTCGCCGCCGCCTCCAGGTAATCCTTCGAGTACCGCCGATCCCCCGAATCCTCGGCGGCCTTCCGGCAGAGGGCGAAGGCCACCTCGCACCAGGTGATCATGTCCGCCAGCAGGAACATGACGATCTGGTGGCGCGTGAGCTTCGCCTTCCGGGCCCCGAGGATCAGCTCGTTCAGGACCTTCAAGGCATCGGAGAGCTGGGGGCCGCCGGTCGAAACAGGCAGCTCGAGCGCCCGGGCGGCCATCCGCTCGTAGAAGCCGCCCTTCGAGCGCACCGTCTCCCGCATGCGAAACATGGAGATGATGCTGCGCTGGATCTCGCTCGTCCCCTCATAAATCGTCAGGATCTTCACATCGCGCTTGATCTTCTCGACCTCGTACTCCCGGATGTAGCCGTACCCCCCGAAGGCCTGGATGCCGTCGTTGGCCATGGCGTCGCCGGCTTCCGTAGCGAAATACTTCGCGATGGAACCCTCGACCTGCAGGTCCTCATCGACCGTGTCCAGGCGCCGGCCGACCCACTCGATATAGGCCCGAGCCGCCTCGAGCTGCACGGCATGCGGAACGAGGAGTCGATGGGTGTACCCCTGCTTTTCACAGAGCGGCCCGCCGAACTGGATGCGCTCCTTCGAATAACGGATCGCACGCTCGAGGGAGGCCATCCCGCCGCCAAGGCCGAAGGTCGCCACCATGAGGCGCGTGTACCCGAAGACCTGGTTGGCCTGCTTCAGCCCCTGTCCCTCGACGCCGCCGAGAAGATTCTCCACCGGGACGAACAGGTCTTCCAGGGTCAGGGGGCAGGTGTCGGAGGCCCGGATGCCGTGCTTGTCTTCGTGCTTGCCGGGGACGAGCCCCTTCGCCCCGCCCTCCACGACGAAGAACGACGGCCCCTCGGGCGTGTCGGCGAGAATCGTGTAGAGGTCGGCCACCCCGCCGTTCGTGATGAACTGCTTCTGGCCGTTCAGCCGGTAGCCGGTGATCTGGCCACCATCGTCCAGCACCCGTTCGGCCTTCGTCTTCAACGCCTGGACATTGGACCCCGCATCGGGCTCGGTCACCCCGTAGGCGACGATCAGGCCTTCCTCGGCGATCCTCGTGATGTACTTGGCCTTCTGCTCGGGCGTCCCTCCCACCCGGATCGGGTCCATGCCGAGGCAGATGGCCAGGAAGGAGGTCGCAATGGCCAGATCCATCCTGGCCATCCGCTCGCTCACGAGGGCGATCTCGGTGGCGCCGGCCCCCAGGCCCCCATATTCCTCGGGGATGAAGATCAGGTGGAGCGCTACGTCCGGCCCCAACATGAACCGGATGAGGTCCATGGGAAACTCCCCGGCCTGGTCCAGGGCCAGTCTCGTTTCGAGGGGGATACGCTCCCGCTCCAGTTTCGCGATGGTCTCCATCACCATGGACAGCGTTTCGGGGTCCATTTTCGATTGTCCTGTCATGCAACAGCCTCCTTCAAGGAATTCGATATCAATGCTTGGGTCCTTATCCACACCACCTGCCGGGCAAAGGTGAATATCGGAATCTCATCCGTCCCCGGGCGGTTCCGCGTCACGGATTCAGATCATCCGATCACGGGTCCGCCCCTGAAACCGCCTGAGAATCATCTCAGATCCCACAAAAAGAGGTCCGTCTCCGGATCGAATGTCCGTTCCATCACCGCCCCTTCGAAGGCCTGGATGACGAACTCGCAGGCGAAAACAACGTTCCCCGTCGTGAGATGCCCCCCGAAGGCCTTGCCTTCCCTGTCCGCCAGGGTCATGTGGGCGTGCACCATCGGACGCCCGTCCCTCAGGGAGATGTTCCCCATGAGGGAGGTCACCTCCAGGTTTCGATCCAGTTCCACATAGCGATAGATCCGCTTTTTCTGATCATAATAGCCGAGCCTCGCCTTTTGAAGCGCCCCGAGGGCCTCCACGCGCCCGAGCGTAATCCCCTTTTCGATGCAGAACCGCTCGAGCGCCTCGAGGAGGTCGCAGTCTTTCGAAAGCCGGCCCATATAGTAACCGGCGTGCCGAACCTCTTTGGACGTCGCCATGATTCCCTCCTCTACCGGCCTACAGCCGGATGCTCAGACAAAAGCGCCCCCGAAATGCGCCTGGCCGGCATGGTCCGCGAAACGCACCTTCGAGCGCGAGGGCTGCTTCCCCGTGAGCGGGCGGCTATCCAACACCGATCGACCGGCATCCGCCCGAAGCGCGCCGTCTTTGAGCCGTCCGCGAAAGGCGGCCAGGGAAGTCGACGTTCAGCGACGGGGAAGATATAGCACAGAAGCCGTCAAATAACCAGATGGCTGAACAGGGCTCACGAAAAGCTGATCTCCCCAAAGCGCGCCTCAGGGAGGCGCTCCCGTCATCCGCCGCGGACCTTGCCTCGTGCTGCCGCCGCTCACCCCCGAAAAATTTCCTCGGGGCGCCCCGGCCACCGTCTTTCATCAACGAAGGGTCCCGTCCGGGCCTGATTCCTCCCGTGGCGCCTTTTTAAGCACCCTGTCGATGGCAAAACCGCCGCCCCGGCCGCTTCGACGCAGGAAGAAGGCCGCGACGGCCGCCCCCGGGACGAGGGCCAACCACCACACCAGCGCCCCGGCATAGGCGCTCAAGGCCCACTGATTGTCCACCAGGCGGAAGATCAGCAACCCGAACAGGCCGCCGATCGCAATCAGCCCCACAAACGGCAGGAAATGATGGGTGCGGGCCCTGTCGGGGGCCACGAGCAGCACGGTGTCGCCGACCTCGGCCCCGACCGTGTTCGCGATCTCGAAAACGGCGGGATCGTCCCGAGCGGCAAGGTCCGGGTCTCGCGCCCCAACAGGGTTCCCTTCCATGAATTGAGGCCGAACCGCCACTTTGACCTTGCCCTCCCTGGGAACATCGATCACGATCCCGTCACAGATTCTCATGAAACTCCCCTCTCCTGTCACCCTTCAAGGGACCTCTTCGCTCTTCAAGGCGCCTGCCGGGCCCGCAGCACCCTCGTCCCCAGCCGCCTCCGCATGAAGCGCGCCGCTTCTAAGCCGCTGGTTTTTCAGCGGCCGATCGGACCATCCGGGCTTGATTTCCTTTTCAGCCTACCCTATGCTTCGGAAAAAGGCCATGAGATTGGCGGATGCACCGCGCGGGAAACCCGTCACCCCGCACCTGTTCCCAAACGGCCTTTCAATCCCATCCCCGGGAGGCGACACCATGGATGCGCTCTTGAGCAAAGGCAGAACCCTCATCGAGCAGGCCCAAAGGATCCTGGTCTTCAGCGGCGCGGGTCTCAGCACCGAATCCGGCATCCCGGACTTCAGGAGTCCGGGCGGCATCTGGAGCCGCTACGACCCGTCCGATTTCTATTTCCACAAGATCATCTCGGACGAAGGCGCACGGGAAGCCTACTGGCGCATGAGTTCGGAGTACTGGGTCACCATGCGGGATGCCCTTCCCAACCCCGCCCATCTGGCGGTGAAGCGGCTCGAAGACGCGGGAAAGCTCGAGGCGGTCGTCACGCAAAACATCGATCGACTGCACCACAAGGCCGGGAATTCCCCGGAGAGGATCATCGAGATCCACGGGACCGCCTTCACAGTCTCCTGCCTTACCTGCGGCAAGCCGTATGACCGGGAAGCCATCGAGGCCGTCCTGCGCAGCGGCGTCAAGGCCCCCTATTGCGAGGCGTGCGGCGGCATCCTCAAACCGGACACCATTTCCTTCGGCCAGAGCATGCCCATGGACAAAATGGAACGGGCCATGCACACCGCAGCGGTCTGCGACTTATGCATAGTCCTCGGCTCTTCGCTGGTCGTCTACCCGGCCGCGTCCGTCCCGGAAGAAGCCCTGCGCAACGGCGCCAGGCTCATCATTATCAATCGGGACCCCACTCATTTGGACCAAAGCGCCGACCTGCTCATCCATGAATCCATCGGCGGGGTGCTGCATACCATGATCGCTTCAGAAGCCCGGTAGTTTTCAACCTGGAAACGGCCTTTCCCGCCTGTTTCGGTGCCAATCCGCCCCTTTCGTGCAGCGGGTTCAGGCCGCCTGCGCACAAGCGATCGCTTTCCTCGATATGGACAGACCGGGAAGCCGCCGCCAAGCGGTGGGACATAGGACCTGAAGGGTGTGAAGAAACCCGGGAACCCGCCGCGAAGCGGTGGGACTGGGCACGCGAAGCGTGTGAAGGGAAAAAGCCCGCTTTCCGGATTTGAGCCCAGGGTGCAGCGGAAAGCCCTTTTTGCACCCTTTTGAGCCCATGGCCGTCCCACGGTCTCGCTCGTGCCAAGGACCCATCGCGCGAAGAAGAAATGTTGTGAACAGGTTGACAACCGCAGAAAGGTGGTTATTAAATAAACAAAATCTGAGCAGGCGACAGGTGTATAATAAATAAAACTTGAACCTGCCTGCCAAAGAAAGGGGGTGTCGCAATGACAACGGAACTGGTTAAAAGGACGCGAAGGCCGTCATGGATGACGCCCTTCGGGCGCGAAGGTTGGGGAGATGTATTCTCCGATCGTTTGTGGCCCGAGTGGATGAGGGACATGGGTGAAGAGTGGACTCCAAGTGTTGACCTCAGTGAAAAGGAGGGGAAGTACTTGCTGAAGGCAGAACTTCCCGGGATGACCAAGGACGACATCAGCGTAACCTACGAAGACGGCGTTGTGACGATCACCGGAAAAAAGGAATCCAAAAAGGAAGAGGAAGGCGCTGATTACTACGTGAGGGAATCCCGTTATGGTTCCTTCACCAGGAGTTTCCGCCTCCCCACGGGAATCGATGAATCCAAGGTGGACGCCCAGTTCAAGGACGGCGTCCTGACGGTGGCAATGCCTAAGAAAGAAGGCGAGAAATCCAGGAAGATCGACATCAAATAGCCTAACCCATTCAATCGTCAATTCATGATTAACGCGCCAGGGCCGGGCCTCCAAGAGGCTTGGCCCTTTTATTTCTGAGAGATGCTCAGAGATGCAGATCTCAGAGCCCCCACCGGCAACGCATGAAGTGGCCGGCGCCATCCGGTGCCCCCATCCCATGGGTGGACGGGAAGAGCGCACCGAAACAGGTCTTGCAATCCGGATGCCGTTCCGTTATCATTTATTGGTTAAGTGCTGTTTCCTTCGCCGATAAAAGCCTCCTGCCGATGCATCCCCACCGATCCACGGCGTGGAGGCTTTACTGCCTTTACATCCGGTTGACGGCCCCCTTCCAAAACAGCCATTCCAGGCTGCGGCGCGCCCTTTTCCCAGGCAGCCGCGCCGATCGAAACACTGAGGAGATCATTTTTGCAGGCTTCTTACCGATTTTATGCAACGGCGCCGAAGGGCATGGGCGGCCTTCTCGCGGATGAACTCAAGGCTCTCAACGCCCGCAAGATCGTACCCGGGCGCGCCGGGGTGGCCTTTGAGGACCATCTGGAAAGCGCTTACCGCGTCTGTTTGTGGTCCCGCCTGGCAAACCGCGTCCTGATGCCTATTACGAGTTTTCCCGCGGCTTCGCCCGAGGCGCTCTACGAAGGAATTCGGATGATCGACTGGTCGCAGCATCTTGGGCCTTCGGACACCCTCGCCGTCGACTGCAAGATTGAGCAATCCGCCATCACGCATTCCAGGTATGCCGCGCTCAAGATCAAGGATGCCATCGTCGACCAGTTCAGGGATGCAGGCGGTGTCCGCCCCTCGGTGGACCTGCTGCAGCCTTCCGTGCGCGTCAATGCCTACATCAAGAAAGACCGCGTCATGGTGAGCCTCGACCTGGCCGGATCGAGCCTCCACCTCCGGGGCTACCGTGAAGAGCGCGTCTTCGCACCCATGAAGGAGAATCTGGCCGCAGCGGTCCTCGCCTTCTCCGGCTGGCCCGAAATCGCCGCCCGGGGCGGGCCGCTCGCCGACCCTCTGTGCGGTTCGGGCACCCTTCTGATCGAAGCGGCCCTCATGGCCGCCGACGCTGCGCCCGGCCTGCTCAGGCCCTACTACGGATTCCTCGGGTGGCGGGGCCACGACCCGCGCCTCTGGGAAAGACTCCTCAAAGAGGCCCGGGAAAGGCGCGAGGCCGGGATTCAGAGGCTGCCTCTCATCATGGGCTGGGACAAGGACCCTGCGGCGGTTTCGGTGAGTCTTGCCAATGCGGCGCGGGCCGGGTTCCAGGGAAGGATTCGGGTGGAAGCCCGCGCCATCGCCCATACGATGCCACCGAGAGAGGTCCCTGCCGGACTTTTCGTGACCAATCCCCCCTATGGCGAGCGCATCGGGGAGGAAACCGCCCTGATCCCGCTTTACGGTGAAATCGGGCTCATTCTCAAGGCGCGCTTCGGCGGGTGGAAGGCGGCCGTCTTCACGGGCAACCCACGCCTCGGGAGGGAAATCGGGCTCCGCCCCGACAGGACCCATGTGTTCTACAACGGGCCGCTGCGCTGTGAACTGCTGACCTTCGAGATCCCGCCCGGGAGGCGTGTGCGCCGCATACCCGGCAGCGGGCGCCTCGAGCCGCCGCGGACGGAGGCGCCCAAACCGCCCGCCCCGGAGATCGGCCCGGGCGGTGAGATGCTCGCCAACCGCCTCAAAAAAAACCTGAAGGTGCTTTCACGCTGGGCCCGCAGTGTAGGGGTCGACTGCTACCGCCTCTACGATGCGGACCTCCCCGAGTACAATTTCGCGATCGATCTGTACCGGGGCGAATCCCTCTGGGCCCACGTGCAGGAATACGAGGCCCCGCTCACGGTAAGCCCTCGCAGGGCCGAGGAGCGCCGCACCGAGGCCCTGGCCGTCATTCCTTCCGTTCTCGACATCCCGGCGGACCACCTTTTCTTCAAGGTCCGGCAGCGCCAGAGAGGGGCCGGGCAGTATGGGAAACAGGACGACCTCGGCCGCTTCACCATCGTCAAGGAGGGCCCCTGCCGCTTCTGGGTGAACCTGACGGACTATATCGATACGGGGCTTTTCCTGGACCACCGCATTACGCGGGACCTCATACGGACCCTGGCCGGCGGAAAACGTTTCCTGAACCTCTTCGGCTACACCGGAACCGCCACGGTCCACGCGCTCGCGGGCGGCGCCCGGAGCACCACCACCGTGGACCTCTCGGCCACCTATCTCGATTGGGCGCGGCGCAACATCGAACTGAACGGCTTCGATGCAGCGGAACAGGAACTGATCCAGGCCGACTGCCTTCAATGGCTTGCCGAGACCTCTGCGGAAAACCCGCCCTCACGTCAGTATGACCTGATCTTTCTCGATGCCCCCACATTCTCCAATTCCAAGCGGATGAAACAGAGTTTCGACATCCAGCGCGACCATCCGGAACTGCTCGCCCAGGCCCTGGAGTTGCTTGCACCGGAGGGGGACCTGATCTTTTCCACCAATCGGCGGAGCTTCAAACTGAACGAGCAGGTTCTAAGCTCCTGCAGCATCAGGGACATCACACGCGCGACCCTGCCGAAGGACTTCGCGAGGCATGAAAACATCCACCACTGCTGGCACCTGACGAAGAAGCCGGCTCGAACCCCGAACAACAGGAGGCAGATACGGATGCCCGATCTCTTCGAAACCACGACCATCGCGGGGCTCACCCTTCGCAACCGCTTCGTGCGCTCCGCCACCTGGGAAGGCCTTGCCGCCGAGACGGGCGGCTGCACCCCGGAACTCAATGCAATGATGGCCGATCTGGCCAAGGGCGGCGTCGGCCTGATCATCTCGGGGCACGCCTACGTCAGCCTTGAAGGGCAGGCCGGCCCCAGACAGCTCGGGGTCTGCAGCGACGACCTGCTCCCGGGCCTGAGGGGCATGGCCGAGGCCGTCCACAAGGCGGGCGGGGTCATCGTCCTGCAACTGGCCCATGCCGGCAACCAGGCTGCCACCTCCTTGAGCGGTCTCCCGGCGGCCGGACCGAGCCCCTTCGCCCTGCCCAAAGGCGAACCCTGCCGGGAAATGGACGCCGGCGACCTCGCGGCTGTCGTCGACGCATTCGCCAGGGCTGCAAATCGGGCGAAACAGGCCGGGTTCGACGGCGTCCAAATCCATGCCGCCCATGGATACCTGCTGAGCCAGTTCCTCTCCCCCTATTTCAACCAGCGCACGGACCTCTACGGTGGGACAATCGAAAACCGCTCGCGCCTCCTCTTCGATGTCTATCGGGCCATCCGCGACGCGGTGGGAAGCGATTTTCCCGTCATGGTCAAGCTGAACTCCGAGGACTTTCTCGAGCCGGGCCTGACGCAGGACGACATGCTCCAGGTGTCCGCCGAACTCGAGACCGTGGGCATGGATGCGGTGGAGTTGAGCGGGGGCACCGGCTTTTCAGGGAAATACCATCCTATCCGGAAAGGCAGGATAGAAGGCCTCGATGCGGAGGGTTATTATCTTCAGGCGGCCCGCCGCTTCAAGGCGCGGATGAAGATGCCGCTGATGCTCGTTGGGGGGATTCGATCCTATGAGACTGCGGAAAAACTCGTAAAGGAAGGCACCGCCGACTACATCTCGCTCTGCCGCCCGCTGATCCGCGAACCGCATCTGATCAAACGCTGGATGGAAGGAGACAGGCGCCCATCCACCTGCCTTTCGGACAATCTTTGCCTCAAGGCGACCCGAAGCGGTGAAGGGCTTCATTGCGTCGTTGAAAAGTCCCTGCAAGAGCGGGAGGGCTGATCATCCGGATCCTTGTCCGAGTCCGGCAGCGACGAAGGCGAGGATGCCTTTGCGCACGATCATGACCGCAATGGCAGCCAGGAGGAGGCTCGAGATCTTCGAGGCCGTTCGCGCGCCTGTCTGGCCGAGAAGACGGTTGATCGCCGGGGCGAACCAGAACACGGCACCGGCCAGACAGATGTTGCTCACAAGCGCCAGGGCCGTCGGAAAAGCCCCGTATTCATTGCTGAGCAGAAGGGTGGTGGTGAGCACGGCGGGCCCTGCGATCAGGGGCACGCCGAGGGGAACCGCTCCGAGGCTCTCGCCGTCCGGCTTGCGCAGCCGTTTTTTCGTCGCCAAGAGATCGGCCAGGGAAATCACGAAAAGCAGAACCCCGCCGGCCACCATGAAATCCGCCACGGTGATCCCGAGCAGGCGCATGAGCGCGCTCCCGCCGCCAAGAAAACCCAGCGCAACCAAGGCGGCGGTGACCACCGACTGCCGGATCGTGCGGCGGATCTCCTTTCCCCCCATCCCTTCGGTAAGCCCTAGGAATATGGGAAAGAGCCCTATAGCGTCGACCGCCACGAACAGTGGAACGAAACTGAGCCAGAACGCCTTCATGTCGGAACGTCCTTTCCGCTGCTCTTGAGGTGCCGTGTGAAAAAACACCGCGACGACCCCCTTCAGAGGCCGGGTACGGCACAGGAAGACCTTGATTACACAATCATGCTCTCATCGCGGAATCATGGTGATCCTATCATCATACCCCTGCTGTCGGAAACCTTCGTCTTCTGAGCCCGGATAAAATCATTTCATCCACCAACCTTTCAGCGGGATCAGGCCGGCGCAGATCCAAAGACGTATTGCGCTGCCAAATTCCGCACCCTGTTCCAACGCAAACCGGCGCTGATTCGAAAAAACCAGCGCCGGTTTGCGTTTGTGGCGGAGCCGTCTTTCAGCCGCGCAGCCATTCTCGTTCAGGACGATACGCCATATCACGTGGATCATCTGTAGAGGGCGGTCTGACGCGTTCCGTCCATGGATCATGAAGGGCAAAAAGCCATCTTCGAACATGGAACAGATGCGGACCAGGCTGAGGCGACGGTGGATCACATGGCCCATAGGCCCAGGGCTTATCAGGGCTTCTGAATAATCAGACAGAAAAAACCCTCATCATCCTTCCATGCAAGGACCGCCCATTTCCCTGTCCGGCAAGGGCCCGGTGGGGCTTCCGGCAGGGGCACGACCAACGTGCTCCAATCCTTTGGACCTCAAAGATTCCCTTTCGTGTGGAAGCAAGAGACCGCCAAGGCGGCGGTCTGGAAGAGATCGGCTTCAAGGTCCAGCTTACCGGATGATGCTGGACTGGATCAGCCCTTCTTGTTCTTGGCGCGGAACTTCTTCAGCCGTTCACCCAGGCCCAGATCCTTCGCAGTTTTTCTGCGCTTCGCGGTCAGGCTTTTGGCGGCGAGTGCCTGGCGCGCCGGAAAACCCCATTTCTTGCGGTATTCCTTGGCGTCCAGTCCATGATCCTTCAAATGCCGGTTGGTGATCTGTTTGAATTCCTTCCCGCACTCAAGGCAAATAACCTTGTTTCGCTGAATGGACTTCTTGGGATCCATTCCTTCGAATGCCGCTCCCGCCTCTTTCTCGGCGAACACGGGCGCTTCGCCGGCAGCACCCTGCTCCGCGGATTCCATGTCTTTCAAGACACTGAACGTCTTTCTAAGGAAATCCTGAATCTCCTCCGCGGACATCGTCGCGTGGGATGACTGCGCGGTCGCAATATCGACCGCCATCTCGGTGAGTGTTTTTGACATACTATAGTCCTCCTTTCATTTAGCCGCTGGTGTTAAACTTATAATAGGCATTTCCAAAAAAGATAATCAATAATCAGTTATGAGTCAATAGATTTATTTCATGTTGAGATTAAAAAATTCGGCACCAATCAAAAATCCCATTCCAATTTCAGAAAGCGCTTCGCCCATTCACTTTTATTAGGGTGCCGGAGCACAGCTCAATCCCGACAAAACTAATGTTCTATATTTGAACAATATATGCAAAATCGATCAATTTTTCCAGCCGATATCCTCCGGCAAAGCTGCTCCCTGGACCATCTGAAAAACTGTTGAAATCTGTTCATCCATCTACAAACAAGAGCGGGTGTTTATCTTCAGCGGTCTTTTCTTTCCCTGTTGGGGGCGGGAATCAGCGCGACAGCGCGAAAAAAGATGCGTGAGAATACGTCCGGATTGCTATAATATAAATTAAAGGCAGGGTTGAGGGTTGCAGAAACCAGCTTGTTCGCCCAAACATGACTGAACACATTTCTTCTGACCAGCCGCGGCCGATCCGCGTAGAGGAATTCTTCGGCCTTCGGATTCAGTCGTCGCGCCGGTCTTAAGACAAGCGGGAAGAAAACGCCTTCGGGTGGCCTCAGCCGTTCATTTGCATCTTAAAGAAAAAGACATCGGACCTGAGGGCTGCGGCGCTTTTGGCGACGGCTCGATGGCCGGCTGGGAGGCCCGCTTGTCAAGCCCGGCCTCCAAGCAGCGGCAGGAGCAGAAACCGGCTTGCGCCGCATCATGGCATTTCCGGGTGAATACGGACTGGACCTCCATGTTTTTTTAGATGGTTTCCCTCCTTCTTCACATGCTTCGCGTGCTCAGCCCCGTCCCTTCGGGGCGGGTCCCGGTTTGGCCAAGTTCCGGGAAATCAAGCGGGTGGAGGCGGCCTGGTGGCCGCCGCACAAGCAAACGCGCAGATTGACGAAGAGATTGGGCAAAAGGATCGTTTCCGGACGGAAACTGAATGAGATCAGCGGCGATGGATCAAACCATGAGAGCAGGAGGAAGGCATGAAAGGCATTCTGGTGCGGTGGCTGGTGCTCACTATCGCGATTCTCGTGACGGCTTATCTGATCGAGGGCATCCATGTGAGCGGTTTTTTCAGCGCCTTCTTCACGGCGGCGATCCTGGGCATCCTGAATGCGTTTCTGCGGCCCGTCCTGATTCTTTTGACACTTCCCATCAATGTTCTTACACTTGGGCTTTTCACCTTCGTCATCAACGCCTTTCTGTTGATGATGGCTTCCGGCGCCGTATCCGGTTTTAGTGTGGAAAGTTTTGGATATGCCTTGCTCGGTTCACTGGTCATCAGCATCTTCAATTGGGCGTTGAGCAGTTTCATCACAGACCGGGGACAAATCACCACCACCGAAATGCGCAGACGCGACGGTGACCGTTGGGAGTAGCCCATTGAGCGGTTTGCCTCGCACGAAGGAGGAGCACCTGTCATGCCATCGGATCGACTTGAAACCCCAACAACGGGGAATACCATCACGTGGGATTCCCATGGCCGCCCCATCGTTCCTGACACCCCCATCATCCCCTTCATCGAAGGAGACGGCACCGGCCCCGACATCTGGCGCGCGGCGCGCCCGGTCATCGACGCAGCGGTCCGGAAGACCTACGGCGGCAAGAAGGCAATCCTCTGGCTGGAGCTCCTGGCGGGCGCGAAGGCGCAGGACGCTCTGGGCTGCGAGTGCCTCCTGCCCGAAGAGACCCTCGAGGCTCTGACGCGGTACGGCATTGCCATCAAGGGCCCCCTCACAACCCCGGTCGGGGGCGGCTTCCGCTCTCTGAACGTCACCCTCCGCCAGAGGCTCGACCTGTATGCCTGCATCCGGCCCGTTCGCTACGTGCCGGGGATCCCGGCCCCTGTCAGGCACCCTGAAAAGGTCGATCTGGTGATCTTCCGCGAGAATACGGAGGATGTCTACGCCGGGGTCGAATGGGAGGCGGAATCGCCGGCCGCCCGCGAGATCCTCGAGCAGATCAATGCCAGACTTTCATTCGAAGGCAAACCCCTCCTGCCGATCGACAGCGCCGTCGGCATCAAGCCCATGAGCCGCCGCAACACGCAGCGACTCGTGGCGCGGGCGATCCAGTACGCCGCGGATCACCACTATGACAGCGTCACCCTGGTGCACAAGGGAAACATCATGAAGTACACGGAGGGGGCCTTCCGTGACTGGGGTTACCAGACGGCGCGCGAGATGTTCGGCGACCTTACCCTCACCGAGGAGGAGCTTTTCGCGGATTTCGGCGGAAAGGCGCCGGCCGGCAGGATCGTGATCAAGGACCGGATCGCGGACGCGATGTTCCAGCAACTGCTCCTGCGCCCGGAGGAATACGGCGTCCTGGCGACGCCCAACCTGAACGGGGATTACCTGTCGGACGCGGCGGCGGCGCAGGTGGGAGGGCTCGGCATGGCCCCAGGCGCCAACGTCGGAGACCGGTGCGCCGTGTTCGAGGCGACCCACGGATCGGCCCCGAAATACGCGGGTCTGGACAAGGTCAACCCCGGGTCATTGATTCTTTCAGGGGTCGAGATGCTGCGCTTCATGGGCTGGGACGAGGCGGCCGACCTCATCCTGAAGGGCCTTCGAGACACCATCGGGGACGGCATCGTGACCTATGACCTGGCGCGCCAGATGGAAAACGCCAAGGAGGTCTCCTGCTCGGCCTTCGGTGCTGCGATCCAGAGCCGTATGGGCTAGCAGGCCGCGCCGGACCGTTTCAGATGGACCTGGATGGCCATGAGGGCCGCGGGGGTTACGCCGGAAATCCGGGATGCCTGCCCCATCGAGGA
Organism: Desulfatiglans anilini DSM 4660; assembly: GCF_000422285.1. NCBI lineage: Bacteria > Pseudomonadati > Thermodesulfobacteriota > Desulfobacteria > Desulfatiglandales > Desulfatiglandaceae > Desulfatiglans > Desulfatiglans anilini. Next base: position 82,530 of record NZ_KE383814.1, on the reverse strand, counting down.
GGGGCGGACGCGGCTGAGCTTCTCGCGCACCTCCGTCGTGAGGCCATGGAGGGCGCGGTAATCCAGGTCCTCCGGCAGGCGCGTGTTTTCCATCTTCCGAAGCCTTTCCACCTGCTGCTCCTGCCGTTCGATATAGCCTTCATACTTGACGCGCGTCTCGACCTCGGCGGCGATCGGCTCCTCGATCCCGTCGAGCTCCGCATCGAAGCCCTTCAGATCCTCGAAGACGACCTCGCTCCGCCTGAGCAACTGCGCCAGGGTGATCGGATTCTTGATCGGCGCGGAACCGATCGCCCTCAGGCGATCTTGGGTCGAGGGCTCCGGCTTCAGCAACACGTGCTTCAAGCGCTCTAGGGTTCCTTCGATCCGCTCGCGCCGGCGCCGGAACGCGGCATACACGTCGTCGGAGACGAGCCCAAGCCGCCGTCCGATCTCCGTCAGGCGAAAGTCGGCGTTGTCTTCGCGGAGCAGCAGCCGGTACTCCGCCCGCGATGTGAACATCCGGTAGGGCTCCCGGGTCCCCTTCGTGACCAGGTCGTCGATCAACACCCCGGTGTAGGCCTGGTCGCGCCCCAGGATCAGAGGCTCCTCCCCCCGTACCTGCAGCACGGCGTTGACCCCCGCCATCAGCCCCTGGGCCGCGGCCTCCTCGTAGCCGGACGTGCCGTTGATCTGCCCCGCGTGGAAGAGGCCGGCGATGCGCTTGGTTTCGAGGCTCGGCTTCAACTGGATCGGATCGATGTAGTCGTATTCGATGGCATAGCCCGGCCGGAGGATTTCGGCCCGCTCGAGGCCGGGGATGGAACGGACCATGCGGAGCTGGATATCGATCGGCAGGCTGGTGGCGAGGCCGTTCGGGTAGACCTCGACCGTGTCGAGCCCCTCGGGCTCGAGGAAGATCTGGTGGCGCTCCTTCTCTGCGAACCGGACGACTTTGTCCTCGATCGAGGGGCAGTAGCGCGCCCCCACGCCCTTGATGACGCCCGAAAAGAGCGGCGAGCGGTCCAGGCCCGAACGGATGACGGCATGGGTCTCGGAGGTGGTGTAGGTCATGTGGCAGGGAACCTGGGGCAGCGTGATCCCGCGTGTGCGAAACGAGAAGGGCTTCGGAACCGGGTCCCCCGGCTGCGGCGTCAGGCCTTCGTAGTCAATGCTGCGGGCGTTCAAGCGGGGCGTCGTTCCGGTCTTGAGCCGGTCGACCTGGAGGCCGAGCTCAGCCAACTGCTCCGAGAGCTTCAGCGACGGCGGATCCCCCAGGCGGCCGGCCGGAAAGCGGTTAAGGCCGATGTGGATCAGCCCCCCGAGGAAGGTCCCCGTCGTCAGGATCACGGTCCGGCCGCGGATCTCTTCGCGGAGATGGGTCTCGATGCCCTCCACGCGCCCGGCCCTGATGAGCAGGCGGTCGACCATCGCCTGGCGGACATCCAGGTTCCGCTGACCTTCCACCACCTGCTTCATGCGCCTGCGGTAGAGATCCCGGTCGTTCTGAGATCGCGACCCTTGGACCGCCAGCCCTTTGCGTGTGTTGAGGCGCCGGAACTGGATCCCGGTGGCATCCGCGTTCAGGGCCATCTCCCCGCCGAGGGCGTCGATCTCCTTGACCAGATGGCCCTTGGCCAGGCCGCCGATGGCCGGGTTGCAGCTCATGGCGGCGACGTGGTCCAGGTTGATGGTCAGCAGCAGGGCGCGGTGGCCCATGCGGGCCGCAGCCAGAGCAGCCTCGCACCCGGCATGCCCGGCCCCGACCACGATGACGTCGTAGGGTTCTGAATCGGAATGGAACATCGAGGCCGCACCGAAACTAGATCATATGAAACGAGGTCCTACCGGGATACCCTCTCCGGATGGACGCGGAACCGGGAAATTTTTCAATCGGCGGAGACCGGTCTTCCCAAAACCCCTTTCAAAAGACGTCTTTCACGACAATGGTCGCCTCTCGGGCCGGCCCCACCGAAACGATCGAGATGGGGACCCCGCTGATCTCCTCGATCGCATTCAGGTAGGCCCGCGCTTCGGAGGGCAGCTGATCGAGTCGACGGACTCCTGAGATATCCTCCCTCCATCCCGCCATCTCCCGGTAAACCGGCTGACAAAGGGCCATCTTGCGGACGCTTGCCGGCCGCTGTTCCACCGCCTCCCCTTGGACCTGATACCCCACGCAGAGCTTGATCGTCTCGAGCCCGGCCAGGACGTCGAGCTTCGTGATGGCAATGCTTCCAAGCCCGTTCAGCCGTGCGGAATCCTTCACCACCACGAGGTCGAGCCACCCGCAGCGCCGCCGCCTTCCGGTGGTAGCCCCGAACTCGTGCCCCTTTTCCTGAATGTAGTCGCCCGTCGCGTCCAGGAGTTCGGTCGCGAAAGGCCCTGCGCCCACACGGGTGGTATAGGCCTTGACGATTCCGAGGACATGCGTGAGCTGGTTCGGCCCGATGCCGACCCCGGCGCAGGCCGAACCGGCCACGGGGTTGGAGGATGTCACGAAGGGGTAGGTCCCGTGGTCTACGTCGAGATGGGTCCCCTGAGCGCCCTCGAAGAGGATCCGCCGCCCGGCCTTGACGGCCCGGTCCAGTTCCAGGGACACATCCGTTATATAAGGCTTCAGCCGCTCGGCCATTTTCAGGTAGGCGTCCACGATCGGTCCGGCCTCCAGGGCCTTGGCGTTCAGGAACCGCGTCAGCAGGAAATTCTTCTCCTCCAGATTGGCCTTGACCTTTTCCTCGAAGACGTCCGGCTCCGTCAAATCGACGGCCCTGACGCCGGTTCGCGCGGCCTTGTCTTCATAGCACGGGCCGATCCCCCGCCCGGTGGTGCCGATCATGGCCTTGCCTTTCCGCGCCTCCCGGGCATGATCCAGCTCGCGGTGGTACGGCATGATCAGGTGCGCCTTTTCACTCAAGGAAAGCCTGTGGGGGGTGACGTCGATGCGGGCGTCCTCCAGCTTCGCCATCTCCTCGAGGAGAACCTCCGGGTCCACCACGACCCCGTTGCCGATCAGACACTTTTTGTCCGGATAAAGGATGCCTGACGGAATCAGGTGAAAAATGAACTGCCTCCCCTCCACCACAAGGGTGTGTCCGGCGTTGTTCCCGCCCTGAAACCGTACGACCATGTCCGACTTCGCCGTCAGAAGATCGACCACCTTGCCTTTTCCCTCGTCACCCCACTGGGTTCCGACAACCACTATATTGGACATCTTCGTCTTCTCCAATCGTCACAGCAGATCATTACGGCCCGGGAACGGTCTTGCAGCCTAATCCGGCAAACCCTGCAAGGCCGCGGGGCACGGTCTATCGGCAACCCCCCCGGGGCGCCGCCGGACCTCCATCCCATCCGATGCAGAGGCGGCGGTGCAATCCACGGGGGAACCTAGCGGAAACCTACCGGCATGTCAACCATTTTGGTCCAGCGCCCCAACAGCCGCTGAAGCCTCCGAACCGGGTGGACATTTTCCTTTGAGCCTCACTTGCGGCAGGGGACTGGAAAGGCCTCCACAGCACAACACCGGGACACCCCCTTCAAAATGGCGGGGGTGTCCTACGTCAAGTGAAAACGGGGCATCCAATTACCTTGACATGGCAAGGCATCAGCCTATAATGGCTCCCATTGATTTCCGCATCCATCCCCGGAACACTTTCATCAGGGAAATCCCATGGCTTTTTGGCGGGCCCCTCTCGATGCCGGCGATATCCAAGTGACGCGCGGCATCGTTTACATCCTCGAAGACCGATGCAAAGGCTGCGGCTACTGCATCGAGTTCTGCCCAAAAGGAATCCTCGAATTCTCCAGGAGCTTCAACAAGAAAGGATACCACCCGCCTGTCGTTTCCGACAGGGAGCAGTGCGTCAATTGCCATTTTTGCGAGATCATCTGCCCCGAATTCGCCATCTACTCAGTGGAAGCCCCGTCCTGAAAACGTCTTCACCTCGATTCCGGAGGAAGGTCCGGGGAAAAATAATAGGGAACCGACCTCATGAAAACAGCCGTTCTAACAGGTGAGCACTTTATGACCGGGGACGTGGCCTGCGCCGAAGGCGCCCTGGCCGCGGGCTGCCTCTTCTTCGGTGGGTATCCGATCACACCGGCGACCGAGATCGCCGAACATATGTCGGAACGGCTCCCGGAGGTCGGGGGCACCTTCATCCAGATGGAGGACGAGATCGCCGCCATGGCCTCCGTCGTGGGGGCGAGCTGCGCCGGTGTCAAGAGCATGACCGCCACCTCCGGACCGGGCTTCAGCCTGATGATGGAAAACATCGGCCTTGCGGTCTGCACCGAGACCCCCTGCGTCGTCGTCAACGTCCAGCGCGCTGGCCCCTCGACAGGGCTTCCGACCCTGGGCGCTCAAGCCGATATGATGCAGGCGCGCTGGGGGTCCCACGGGCACTACGAGATCATCGCCCTCGCCCCCTCTTCGCCGCAGGAGATCTTCTACCAGACCATCACCGCCTTCAACCTGGCCGAGCGATACCGCATCCCGGTCCTCGTCATGACCGACGAATTCGTGGGGCACCTGAGCGAGCGCGTCGTCATCCCCGAGCCGAAGGATATCCGCCTCGTCAGCCGCCTTGCGCCGAAGGGGCGCAAAGATCGTTTCAAGCCCTTCAGGGCGGGCTCGGACGGCATCGCCCCCATGGCCGCAGCGGGCGAGGGCTATCGCATCCACGTGACCGGCCTGACGCACGACGAGCGCGGCTACCCGACCATGACCGTCGAAGCCCAGACCGAGATGATGGAGCGGCTCGTCGGGAAGATCCGCGGGCACGAGGAGGAGATCATCCTGACCGACGGGTACCGACTGGACGACGCCGAGATCGTCGTCGTCTCCTACGGGGTTTCGGCGCGCACGGCCTACGCCGCCGTGGACGAGGCCCGCCGGTCGGGTATCAAGGCCGGCCTCTTCAGGCTTATCACCGTCTGGCCGTTCCCGGAGCGCCGCATCCGGCAGCTCGCAGAGCGTGTCAAGGCCTTCGTGACCGTGGAAATCAACCTCGGCCAGATCCACCTCGAGGTTGAACGCTGTGCGGCCGGCAAGGCGCCGGCCCTGCTCGTGGGCCACCCCGGAGGCGCCATCATCCCGCCGGAGCACGTCATCGAAGCCATGCAGTCCATCGCCAAAGGGAATGAACGACCATGAAAAAAGCCGCCCCTCCGCCCCACCCGCTCGAGGACCTCATCCGCACCGACCGCATCCCGCACATCTGGTGTCCGGGGTGCGGCATCGGCACCGTCTTTTCAGCCTCCCTCTACGCCATGAAGACGAGCGGCATCGATCTCGAGAAGACCGTCATGGTCTCCGGGATCGGGTGTTCCGGGCGCGGAGCGGGCTACGTCAACCTGGACTCCTATCACACCACGCATGGACGCGCGATCCCCTTTGCGACGGGGATGAAACTGGCCAATCCAGAGCTGAACGTCGTGGTCTTCAGCGGGGACGGCGATCTGTTCGCGATCGGGGGCAACCACTTCATCCATGCGGCCCGGCGCAACGTGGATCTCACCGTCATTTGCGTCAACAATTTCAACTACGGCATGACCGGCGGTCAGGTGGCGGCAACCACCCCGCTCAAGGCGCGCACCACCACCACCCCGTACGGCAACCCGGAGACGCCCTTCAACCTCCCGCTCCTGGCCTTCGCCTCCGGCGCGACCTATGTGGCGCGATGGACCATCCTGCACACCAGGGACCTGACGGAATCCATCGTGGAGGCCCTGCTCCGTCCGGGGTTTTCCTTCGTCGAGGTGCTGGCGCCCTGCCCCATCAACTACGGACGGCGGAACCGCGAAAAGCCGCTCGAAACCCTGCGCCTCTACCAGGAAAAGACGATCGTCCGGAACGAGGCGCCTCCTACGGAGCTGGAGGTCGATTTCGAGAAGGGCGTGATCCTCGGCAAGTTCGTCGATGTTCACCGCCCCACGTGCAGCAACCACTACGATCAGATCTGCCGGCCGAAGGACCTTGCCGAAACCGCCTCGGCCGAGGCCGGGGCATGAACGCCGCCGCCAACCCGGCAGGCGAAAAAGCCATCCGCCCATGAACCGCATCGAAACGTACAGGGGCCTCACATGAAAAAGGACCAGGGTCCAGGCGGCCAAACGGAAATCATCTTCACCGGCTTCGGCGGACAGGGGATCGTCCTCGCGGGCAAGATCCTCGGCGAGGCCGTCGCCCTCGGAGACCACAAGGAGAGCACCCTGGTGCAATCCTACGGACCCGAGGCCCGGGGCGGGGCCTGCAGCGCCCAGGTCATCATCTCGGAGCGTACGATCCACTACCCTTATGTCCGGCAGGCGGACATCCTCGTCTGCATGTCCCAGGGCGGCTTCGAAAAGTATATCGATGTGCTGACGCCCGAGGGGATCCTGATCCTCGATTCCGATCTGGTGCAGCCTCGCGGGCTCGACCGTGTGCACTTCGATATCCCGGCCACCCGCCTGGCCGAAGAGCTCGGGCGCAAGATGATGGCCAACATCATCATGCTCGGTTTTTTCACCGCCGTCACCGAAGCCGTCTCCTTCGAGGCGGCCTCCGAAGCCGTGGCCGCCTCGGTGCCCAAAGGAACGGAAACCATGAATCTCAAGGCCTTTTCCAAGGGCTGGGATTACGGCCGCGCCTTGTTGAAGGGGCGTCAGAAGAAGGCCGAAGGAAGGACAGGGGCCTGATCGCATCATGACCAGGAATAAAGAGCGTCTTTACAAAGTCATCGTGATCGGGGCCAATCCTGCCGGCATCTTGGCGACCAACAAACTGGCCGAAATGGGGATCCCGGTCACCCTGGTGGACCGGGAGGCGGACCTGGACGGGAAGCTTTCCTCCGAACAATGGCGCCTGCCCTGCGGCGTGCCTTTGAACTTCGCGCACCGGCCCGGCCTGCTCCGCATCCTCCGAAATCAGGCGATCCAGTGCCTTCTCCCCGCCGAGGTCGTCTCCCTCAAACACACCCCGCAGGGATTCAAGGCCCATCTGCGCCTCGAAGCCACTTGCACGGACCCGGCGCGATGCACCCTCTGCGGGCGCTGCGCCGAGGTCTGTCCGGTGCTCGCCCCCGACGGTGCGAGGCCGATCCGCTTTACCGGGCGGAACATGCTCCCGGGCCGCATCCTCCTCGAAAAGCGGCAGGCGCCGCGCTGCCAGACCCATTGCCCTCTCGGCGTCAACGCCCAGGCCTACATCGCCCTCGCGGCGGCGGGCCGCTATGCCGAGGCCCTGCAGGTCGTCCGTGATGAAAACGTGCTTCCGGGGATCTGCGGCCGGGTGTGCACCCACCCCTGCGAAGAGGCCTGCCGCCGCGGCGAATTGGACGAACCGATCGCCATCCGCGACATCAAGCGTTTTCTCGCCGACTATGAGATCGCTGCGGGCACGATGCCCGCCCCGCACCGGAGCGACGGGAGCAGCGGGAGGGTCGCCGTAGTCGGGTCCGGACCGGCCGCTCTGGCGGCCGCCGCAGAGGCAGCCCGCCTGGATTACGACGTCACCGTTTTCGAGCGCGAACCGGAACCCGGAGGCCTGCTCCGCTACGGCATCGGCCCCCATCGCCTGCCGCGCGCCATCCTCGATTATGAACTGGACTACATCCGCCGGATGGGCGTCGTCTTCGAAACCGAGCGACCCGTGGCGTTCGACGACGGACTCGCCGAACTCCGGTCCGCCTTCGACGGGGTCATCGTCGCGGCAGGCTCCTGGAACGACCGGAGCCTCGGAGTGCCGGGGGAGGACCTCGACGGGGTCGAAGGCTGCCTTGCCTTCCTCCAGCGGGCTTACCGGACCGGGATCACCGCCTTCAAGGATCGCGCAGCCGTTGTCGGCGACGGCAACGCGGCCTTCGATCTGGCCAGGGTGCTCCGGCGGATGGGCGCCGAGGTCACGCTGCTCTCCTGGTTCCCGAAAGAACTCATCCCCGCCGACTCGCGCGAGGTCGAAGCGGCCTTAGAAGAAGGGGTGCATATCCTCGACTGCCTCCAGGTGACGGCGTTCGAGGGCAGCGACGGGAGGCTCCGCGTGCTCCGGTGCCGTCCCACCGAACCAGGGAAACCGGACCCGCAGGGCATCCCGTGGCCGGTGATCGTCCCGGACACCGAGCCCGTTCTCCTGCCCTTCGATCGGGCCTTTATCGCGATCGGGCAGAATGGGGGCTTCCCGGAGCACTCGCCGGCCGGCGAACAGGGCCCCGGCGTCCCCATCCTAGAAACGACCTCCGCCGGTCTGATCGCGGCGGACCCGTCAGGCCGCACATCGATCCCCCTTGTGTACGCTGCGGGGGATGCCGTTGCGAGCCCCGGATCGGTCGTCCTGGCCATGGCCGCCGGCAAGACGGCCGCCAGGACGCTGCATGTCGATCTGAAAGGCGAAGACCCCGCGCCGCATCGGACCGCTCGGCCGGAAGACCTGGACTACCGGCCGATCCCGCCCGAGATCCCCTCGCTTGCCCGGCCCACCATGCCGGAGAGGCAGCCGGCCGCTCGCAGCAAGAGCTTCGATGAGGTGGCGCTGGGCCTGAGCGCCGAGCAGGCCGCCGCTGAGGCCGGCCGCTGTCTTCAGTGCGGCCTTTGCTCGGAATGCCTCCTGTGCGTGGAGGCCTGCCGTGGAATCGACGCGATCCGGCACGGCCAAAGGGCCGAGGACGTGGTCGAACAGGCCGGCGCGGTGATCCTGGCCGACCCCGACATGGTCCCGGAGGTCAAGGGCCTGGACGTCATCCGGGCCTATGGCCCGAAGTCGGCGCGCCCGAACGTCTTCGACATGATGACCCGGGGCTTCGATGCCGCGGCCCAGGCCGTCATCCTGCTGAGCAGCTCGGCCCGCTCGCTCCGGGGGCGGGGTTTGAGCTTCTCGCCTCCGGACCCGGAGCTCGCACGCGACGTCCGCATCGGGGTCTTCGTATGCCGCTGCAACGGGAGCCTCGGATGGCTTCCCGAAATGGACCGGTTCGTCCTCGAACTCCGCGAGCGGGAGAACGTCGTCTTCAGCACGGTGATCGACTCGGCCTGCGTGCCGGAGGGGGGCGCGGAGATCCTCCACACCATCCGCGAAAAGGGGATCACCCGGGTCGTGCTCGCCTCCTGCGTCTGCTGCCCGCTCAACTTCGTCTGCAGCGCGTGCACCGATCAGCGCACCCGCCTCAAGCAGGCCCTTTTCGATGGGACCGGCATCAGCCGCTCGATGGTCGAGACCTGCAACCTGCGCGGCGAGGCCCTGCGGTTTCTGAAGCAGAACGACCGCGAGACCGCCTTCGAGCGCTTTCAGGGCCTTCTCGACCGCTCCATCCACCGCGCGGCGCGTCTGAAGGGCCTCCCGGCGCCCGCCAGGCATTACAACTTTGCGACCGCTGTCGTTGGCGAATCGGAGGCGGCCTTTCAGAGCGCCAGGATCCTCGCCGATTCGGGTTTGGAGGTCTTCATGTTCGGGAGCATGGAGAGCCCGCTCTCGGATCGGGCCATCCACCCGAACATCCACTGGTTCAAGGGCTCCCGCGTGATCGGACTGACCGGCAGCCTCGGGAACTTCCAGCTTTTTGTCGCCACCGACGGGTTCGAGAAGACGCTTCAGGTCGGGGCCGTCATCCTGGGGGAAAAGTCGCGGCGCATGATCCCTTATGTCCCTCAGAAAGGGCTCCCCCATCGCATGGTCCAGTCCTCCATGCAGAGCGAAGCCGGCGCGGATCTCCCGTTTCTCTACCCCGGCGCAACCTCCGTTTCAGGCCTCTTCCTGGCCAATCCGCCGGATATCCGCGTCTCGGAACGGAAAAAAGGGGCGGCGGCCGCGGTGCTCGCCGCCGCCGTCATGCCCCGCGGCCCCCGGGCCAGCCGCGGATACACCGTCATGGTCCACAAGGATTACTGCCGCGGCTGCGGGCGCTGCCTCGATGTGTGCCCGCACCAGGCCATCCATTTTGAGGCGAACCTGGTCGGAGGCCGGCACGCTGTCGTCGATGAGGCCCTGTGCAAGGGGTGCGGCCTGTGCATCTCCGTCTGCCCGTCCCAGGCCGCCGACAGCCCGTACCGGGACCACGGCTATCTCGTCCAGTTGTTGGAAGAGGTCTTGACACAGGAAAAAACCACCTCGGTCTAAGGCGGCCGACGACCGCCGAGGGCCGGGAAAGCGAGCTTCGATGAACGGAAAACCCCAGATAGAATCGCGCGCCACACCCGTGCCGGGTCCAGCGCGCAGCATCATCCTTTTCCTCTGCAGTTGGGGGCCGCACGCCGCTTTCCAGCGTCTTCAGGATGAATGCGCCCCGATTCCCGAAGCGGTCAAGATGGTCCGGATCCCCTGCACGGGGCGGATTACCAAGGCGCTTCTGTTCAAACCCTTCGAGATGGGCGCCGACGGGGTCGCGCTCATCGGGTGCCACGAAGGGACATGCCGCTACGGGAGCGGGACGAAGGCCGCACGGGCCAACGTCCGTGACACCTGCGAGATCCTGGATCTCCTCGGCCTCGGGGCCACCCGGCTCCGCCTGGGGCTCTTTCTGCCCGACGATTCCGCCGGCTTGCTTCAGTTCCTCCGGCAGTTTTCAGACGATATCCAGTCCCTCGACAAGAGCCCGGTGGCGCCCTATCCCCTTCCGGCGGTGCAGGGCGATCCGACCCCCGCCCTCAACCAGGTTCTTCGGGAATACGACGTCTACGCCTGCCAGGACTGCGGCAAGTGCTCCTCGGCCTGCCCCCTGACCCTGGCCGGGAAGACCTTTTCACCGCGCTCCACCGCCAACGCCCTGATTGCAGGCCAATGGGACGATGAGGGTGTCCGCCGCGACATCTGGTCCTGCCTGACCTGCGGACTGTGCTCGGACCGCTGCCCTTCGGCCGTGAACTTTCCGGGGTTCGTCCGGGAGGTTCGCCGGATCCTCCTCGCACACGGGCTCGGGGGACACGAGGCCCACGGGGGCTTCTTTCAATCCCTGAGCCGCACGATGACCAGCCCGGATCTCCGGATCCATCACTGGAGCTGGCTTCCGGACGACATCCAGACCGATCCGCAAAGCAAGGTCCTGTTTTTCGGGGGATGCGCGCCCTACTTCGACATCTTTTTCCGCACCCACCTCGGGGTCACGACCCGTGACATCCTCGTGGACAGCCTCCGGCTCCTGAACTTCTTCGACATCCACCCCGCGCTCCTGGATGCGGAGCGATGCTGCGGGCACGACCTGTACTGGAGCGGAGATCAGGAAAACTTTCTGAAGCTTGCCCGCCTGAATGTCGAGGCCATCCGCGCCTCCGGGGTTGAAGAAGTCATTGTATGCTGTCCCGAAGGGTACCGGACCTTCTCCCATGACTACCCCGCCAACGGCGTGGAAACCCCCTTCAAAGTCACCCTGCTGATGGACTTCCTGGAGCGCGAGATCGACAAGGGAGCGGTGGGGTTCAAGCGGCTCAACCGGAGCCTGACCTTTCAGGATCCCTGCCGTCTGAGCCGCTTCGAGAAGAAGAGCGCCCTGCCTCGCAAGCTGCTCGGACGTCTGGACTCGGCCGGCTTCGGAGAGATGCAGGAGCGCGGCGGAGGGGCCATCTGCTGCGGCAACACCGCCTGGACCGGCTGCGACGCCTTCAGCAAGGCCCTTCAGGTCCACCGCCTGAGGCAGGCCCGGGCCACCGGCGCCGACCTGCTGGTGACGGCCTGCCCCAAGTGCCAGATCCATCTCCGCTGCGCCATGCAGGATCCCTTCATAGGGGAGTCCCTCGAGATGGAAACCGTGGATCTGACAACGCTCCTGGCACGGACGATCCAGTGGGAGTGAAGAGCAATCGCGTAATCCCGGCCCCGAAGCCCGTGAAACATCCACGCAGCAGACGCTGAAACAACACAAGGACTGCCCGGAATATGGAAAACACTCTGGAAGCACGAACGAAGGAAACGCCCGGAGCCAAACCGCGCATCGGCGTTTATGTCTGCCACTGCGGCCTCAACATCGCCCAGACGGTCGACTGCGGCCAAGTGGCCGAGGAAGCGGCGGCATGGGACGGCGTGGTCCTCGCCAAGGACATCGCATACGCCTGCTCGGAGCCCGGACAGCAGCAGATCAAAACCGACATCCTCGAAAACGGACTCGACCGGCTGGTGGTGGCATCCTGTTCTCCCAGGCTTCACGAGCCGACCTTTCGGCAGATGCTCCAGTCGATCGGGATCAACCCTTATCTGCTCGAGATGGCGAATCTCCGCGAGCAGTGCAGCTGGGTGCACATGGGAGACCGGCCGGCGGCCACGGCCAAGGCAATGGACCTCGTCAGGATGGCTGTCTCGCGTGTGCGCGAACTCGAGCCGCTGACGGGCGAAACGCTGCCGCTGACCCGGCGCGCGCTCGTGATCGGCGGCGGCGTCGCCGGCATCCAGACGGCCCTCGACCTGGCCGACAATGACTTCGACGTGGTGCTGGTGGAGAAGCGGGGCTCTATCGGCGGGACCATGGCGCAGCTCGACAAGACCTTTCCAACGATGGATTGTTCGATCTGAATCCTCGGTCCGAAGATGACGGATGTCGGTCGACATCCCCGGATCACCCTCCACACCCTCAGTGAAGTCGTCGAGGTCAAAGGCTCCGTCGGAAACTTCGACGTCAAGATTCTGAAAAAGGCCCGCTACGTCAACGAGAAGGAGTGCACCGCCTGCGGGGACTGCGCGAAGGTCTGCCCCGTGGTCCGCCCGGATGAGTTCAACCTCGGCCTCTCCTCCCGCAAGGCCATCTTCTCGCCTTTTCCACAGGCCGTCCCATCCGCCTATATGATCAATGTCAACGAGTGCCTGGGGCACAATCCGGCCGTGTGCTCCAAGTGCGTGGAGGCCTGCGCCAAGCACTGCATCGATTTCCGCATGTCGGATGAGGAGCGGGTGGAGCGCGTCGGGGCTATCGTGGTGGCCACCGGACTCGAGGTCTATGACCCGACCGAAATGGACGAATACGGCTACACGCGCTTCGAAAACGTCCTGACGAGCCTTGAATTCGAGCGGCTGGTCAATGCCGGCGGGCCGAGCAGAGGCGAACTGATCCGCCCTACGGACCGGCGTCACCCGAAGACGATCGGCTTCATCCAGTGCGTCGGCTCGCGCTCCCTCAACAAAGGGGCCGAGTACTGCTCCAACATCTGCTGTATGAACACGATCAAGAGCACCCTCCTCATCAAGGAGCACAACCCCGAGGTGGAGGTCAAGGTCTTCTATATCGATATCCGCGCATTCGGCAAGGGGTTCGAAGATCTCTACCGCCGCAGCCGGCGACTGGGCGTGCAATACATCCGCGGACTCCCCGGGACCGTGGAGGAGACCGAAGACCGGAGCCTCCGGGTGGCGGTCGAGAACACCGCGACGAGCAGGCTCGAGGTCCACGAACTCGACATGCTGGTCCTGGCCCTGGGGATAAAACCCGCCTCCAGCACCCAGCGGCTTCAGGAGATGCTCGGGCTTCAGTTGACGCCGGACGGCTTCTTCCTGGAGGCCCACCCGAAGCTTCAACCGGTGGATGCCGCCACCCGCGGCGTCTTTTACGCGGGGTGCGCCGAAGGGCCGAAGGACATCAAGGAAAGCGTCACACAGGCGTCTGCCGCGGCCGCCCGGGCGATCCGCCTCCTGCACCGCGGTGAGATCACGACCGAACCCATCACCTCGGTCATCCTCGCCGAACAGTGCAAGGCCTGCGGCCGATGCGCCGAGGTCTGCCCCTACAACGCCATTACCGTGGACCCGAAGAAGAAGGCCCCGGCCGTGGTGAACACGGCGGCCTGCGCGGGGTGCGGCACCTGCGCGGCGGAATGCCCTTTCGACGCGATCGACATGAACCACTTCAGCGACCGGCAGATCACGGCCCAGATCGACACGCTGCTTGAAGCCGAGCCCTCCGGCAAGGTCCTGGTCTTCGCCTGCAACTGGTGCTCCTATGCCGGAGCGGATTACGCCGGGGTATCGCGGCTCCAGTATCCATCGAACGTCAGACTGATCCGCACCATGTGTTCAGGCCGCGTGGATGAGGATTTCATCTGGCGGGGGTTTCGAGCCGGCGCCCCGGTGATCCTCGTCAGCGGTTGCCATATCGGAGATTGTCATTATATTGATGCTAATAACTGGACCCTGAAACGCATCGAGAAGGTCCAGAAAAAGATGGCCCGCCTTGGTATCCGGCCCGAAAGGCTTCAACTCGAGTGGATCAGCGCCGCCGAAGGGACCCGGTTCGCAGAGGTGATGCGGCGTATGGAATCCCTGCGGCGGACCGTCACGGCCGAAGAGATCTTTGCGACCATCGAGGCCCTGAGCAAACCACGGGGCAAGGGGCCGTCGGGGCCGTTGCCGGTGCAATGACCGGCTCCGTTCGTGTTTCCAATGCTGATTCCAGCCCTGGATGCTGTAAGTTTTATACGGAAAGGTACAACAACGACATGATCAACGTCACTTGCCAGGAAACCCGAACCGGCTCCCCCGTCGTCAGTGAGGCGATCGTAAAAAGAATCACCGTCGAAAACTTGCGGCGTATCGTCCAGGTCAATCTCCCGTTCCGTCTCTTTATCGACGGGTACGGCGAAAGCTTCATCCAACGGGGCCTCAACCCGGAGATCGGCCTCGATGCCCCCGCGCTCGACCGCTTTCAACCGCGCGACTGCCTAGCGCTGGTACGAAAGCTCCATGAGGCCGGTCGCACGATTACCTTGCACGCCCCGTTTACCGATCTGTCGCCCGGGTCGCCCGACGAAGCGATCCGGGATGTCACCCGCCGCCGATTCAGACAACTCCTCGAGTGGGTAGCGGTGTTCGAACCGAAGACCCTCGTCGCGCACGCAAACTACGACGTTACGCGCTACGGCCCTTTCAAGTGGGGCTGGCTCAAGCGAAGCGTCTCCTTCTGGAGGGCTCTGGCCGACAGGCTGAAAGAATCGCCCACCCGTCTGGTGCTCGAAAACGTCTACGAGTGGACCCCTGAAAACATGAAGCACATCTTCGAAGCCATCGATCACCCCGAGATCGGATTCTGCCTCGATATCGGGCACCAATCGGCTTTCGGGCGCGCCCCTCTCGAAAACTGGGTGGACGTCATGGCCCCTTTCATCAGGCAGCTTCACCTTCATGACAATGACGGCCGAACCGATCAGCATCTCGCGATCGGGGCCGGCACCATTGACTTTCAGGCCTTTTTCAAACAGTTGTCCAGTCTGCTCCCGACTCCTCCGGTAATCACCCTCGAACCCCACCGCGAAGACGATCTCGAACCAGCCCTTGAAGCGCTTAGCGCCCTTTGGCCCTGGTGAGGGGAATCCGCCGCCGAAATTCCGCGGACGTTGAATTGACGCGGCGCATCTGTTAGACTGGAGCCGGCTCGGAAGCGCTCTTCCAGCAGCAGCCTGCGAAGTTTGGACCACAGGCCGACGGGTGGGCTTTGTCTCCCACTTGCTTCGCCCCATGCCTTCACCTTCACTCGCAGAAAGGCGTGGGCTCCTGAACCCATCGACCGACAGGGGCGCCTCCGAAAAGGGATCGGGCAAGCGTGCAAAATATCCGGAAACCTCATTCCCCGGTTGTACACGTCGGCGTTCCGGATGTGGAGGAAACAAAGGAAACATGCCGGAAAATGAGAGCACAGCAACTGCTGCCTGGATGGATCATCCTTTTCCGAAATCCACCCCAATGGCTGAAAAAGTGAAACGCCTTCAGGAAGTCGTAAACCCTGAAGACAGCCTCGCCATCCTGATCAACGCCGACCCGGATGCGATGTCGGCCGCCATGGCCCTCAAGCGTTTTTTCTGGCGGAAGGCACGCAAGGTCAAAGTTTTCCACGTCAACGCAATCCAACGGCCCGACAATCTGGCGATGGTCAAGCTCCTCAAGATCGACCAGCGTCACATCCGGCGTCTCAAGGTTTCCGAATTCACCCGGTGGGCGATCGTCGACTCCCAGCCGCATCATCACGAGTCCTTCGGAACGCGCAATTTCGATATCATCATCGACCACCACCCGCACTGTGAGGGCTGCAGGGCCCAATTCATGGACATCCGCGAGACCTACGGCGCTACGGCCACCATGATGACCGAATACCTGCGGGCGGCGAAGATCCAACCATCACCGCGGCTCGCGACCGCCCTGTTCTTCGGCATCAAAAACGACACGGCCAATTTCATCCGGGACTCCCTGCCGAACGACCTCAACGCCTTCCGCTACCTCTACTCTTTCGCGAATCTGAACATTGTCAAAAAGATCGAGTCCTCCGAGATGACGAAGAAGATCCTCTCGAGCTACAAACAGGCCCTGGACAGCGTCGTCATCACCAAAAACAGGGCCTACGTCCATATGGGAGCCGTCAAGAATCCGGATACCCTGGTCATCATCGCCGATTTTTTCATGCGGCTTGCCGAAGTCACCTGGAGCTTCGCCTCAGGCGTCTATCAGGACAAGCTTATCGTCATCCTGCGCAACGCCGGCTTCCGGGCCAATGCAGGGAAGACCGCACAGCGGCTTTTCGGCCCTCTGGGCGCATCGGCCGGCGGACACCGCTCGGCGGCCCGGGCCGAGATCCCCCTGGAGAACATCGTCAAGGAGGCGAAGGGAATCACGCAAATAGAGCGATTCATCCTCAAAATTCTAAAGGACTCGAAGTAGATTCGAGGACTGAAGGGAAAACCTTTGGCAACTTATAGCGCGGACATCGACCATAATCTTGTCGACCGGGTGGAACATTTCATCCGTGTTGAGGATGAAGACAGCCTCCTCAAGCTGATCGACGAGATGCGCCCGGCCGATGCGGCCGATCTGATCGAGCACCTGGACCCTGAGGAGCGGCTTTTTATCTTCAAGCTCCTCGAACCCCAGGATGCCGGCGAAGTCCTGATCGAAATGGAATCGCCGGCCCAGGACCTGCTGCTTCGCGATCTGGACGATCAGACCATCTCGGAGATCGTCCAGGAACTCGATTCGGATGATGCTGCGGACCTGGTCGGCGACCTGCCGGAGGACCGCGCCAGAAACATCCTCGAAGCCTTGGAGAACGATGTATCCGACGAACTGGCGAAGCTGCTCCCTTACCCCGAAGATTCGGCCGGCGGCATCATGGCCCTCGAATTCATTGCCGTCCGGGCCGGTTTCACCGTGCAGGATGCCATCGATTCCATCCGTCAGCGCCGGGAAGAGGTCGAGAACGTCTACTTTATCTGGGTGGTGGATGACTTCGATCGTCTGGTGGGAGTCGTGTCTCTGAAAGACCTCGTGCTTGAACCGCCTGACCGCAAAATAAGCGATATCATGAACACGGAGGTGATTTCCGTGCACGTCCGCACCGATCAGGAAGAGGTGGCGCGCCTCGTCACCAAGTACGACCTGGTCAGCATCCCGGTCGTAGACGACTATCACCGTCTGGTAGGGCGCATCACTCATGACGATATCATCGACGTCATCGAGGATGAGGTGGACGAAGACATCGCACGCATGGCCGGCGTCATGCCGCAGGAGATCGCCGAAGAATCCAGCCTCAAGATCTCCCGGGCGCGCCTCCCCTGGCTCATCGCCGGCGTCTTCGGCGGCATTCTGGCCGCGGCCGTCATTCATCAGTTCGAAACATCCCTTGAGCGAATCATCGCCCTTTCCTTCTTTTTTCCGGTCATCATGGCCATGGGAGGCAACACCGGGACACAGGCGGCCACCGTGGTGGTGCGCGGACTCGCCACCGGGGACATCACCATGTTCGCTATTCACAGGCGGCTTCTGATGGAGCTGCGCGTCGCCCTCATCAATGGGATCATCTGCGGCGCCCTGGTTGGTTCGATCGTCGCCGTTTGGCTTGCAGACATGCAACTGGGGACCGTCGTGGCCCTCGCCGCCTGCCTGATCGTTCTGAACTCCGCGTTCATCGGCTCCGCGGTGCCGTTCGCCTTGAAAAAGTTCAATATCGACCCGGCGCTGGCCACGGGACCATTCGTCACCACATCGAATGACATCCTCGGCCTTCTGATCTACCTTGGCCTCGTCAGCTTGTACTTAGGGGTCGGACCAAGATAACAATCTCTAATAACAACAAAATTGGCTTTTTACAGTGGTTTTTATTGGCTTAAAAGGACTATTTCGACCATAAAAAGTCCATTCTAAGCGAGGTGAACGCCTCTCAAGAACTTGTTCGAAGGCGAAAGGAATAAGAGTCTTGCTTTCGTTTGCCCGAAAGGTCAAGATCCGGAACCACGTGACGGCTGCAGGTAGATGTATCCGGAGATGATTGTCTCGTGTTGCGCGGCTTCTAATCCGGAAATGAGGGATTTTCTCCACACGCTTGGGGAGGCTGGTTTTTTCACACACTTCGCACGCTCAGTCCCGCTACGCCGTCATTTTGGCAATGAGATCAAACGTTCGCTTTGAGGCGATTTGAACTCGCCACATAAGCAAACGTGCAGAGAGAGGAGAGACTGAGAATAAAAATATTTTCATGTTGGAATCTGTTCTATCCAAATCCGTCAAGTTCTTTCGAAGAATAAAAACTGATTTTCAATTAAAACAATATCGCTTAGAAAGGCGATTTGATGCCCCAAAACTTACTTCTAAGGGGAAAAAGGGCCGGTTTTTGGAGTGCTATTGCAGTGATATCAAACAAATAGCTTGGTCCGACCCCATTTAAATATATCGCTCAGAAAGGCGATTTGATGCCCCAAAACCTTCTTCTAAGGCCAAAAAAGGTCGTTTTTTGAAGCGCTATTGTAATAATATTAAATTATTAGGTTGGTCCGACCCCTTTTATAAGGAATTCGATATGAAGCAGGCTGTTCTCTTTCCTCATTGCGTATTGGCTGAGGGTGATCTCGAAGCGGTGCTCAGAACGTGCGAGAGCCTGACGGCGGGAATCCCCTGGTACATGGAACCACCCCGGATCGGCGATCAGGCCCTGATGAAACGGTTGAAATGCGTTTACCCCCCTGAAGACCTCAGGCCCGAGGGTGATTTCAGCGCCGTCCTGGGCGAGTACCAGACCTGGATCGGAAACCATCCGGAGCGGGGATACCAAGGCTTCATCAAGGCCTATATGGCCCGACAGGATGAAGACTCCCCGGCATGGCTGATTCGCCAGGAGATCAAAGTCGGGAGCGAAGCCGCTGCATTCCCGCGCGCGGCGACGCTGCACCGCCACCTGATCCTGCATATGTCCACCCAGGTCGAATTGAACGGCAGGGAAGCCGACACCCTCCTCGACGAGGCCAAGGGTCGCGGCCCGCTCCTGGCCGATGCCCTGGAAGAGACGCCCCCGCCCGATCCTTTCTTCAACCAGTTGAGCGCCGGCGGCGGTTACGGTTATTTGACCCGGGAGCAGACGGCGTCCGCCATCGAAGCCTGGCTCTGGCTTTTCAGCAAGGCGGTTGCCCCGGAAGCGCCCCTTCTCACGCTGAACCCCGAGGTGCCGAACCTGGCGAAGGACCTTTGCGAAGAGCGCGGGCTCACCCTGACTGTACGGCAGGACTTTCTCACAGAAGGGCCTCAGAGAGCCAAAGTGACCGTTCTCGAAATGCAGCCGCCGGCCGCTGAAGCGCAGGGGCATCCGCTCCTCGATGCCCTGTCGCACCGGCTCCTCTTGTACTGGGAAGGGTAGCCGCAGCTCGGACCCCGGAAGAAAACACCCTCCAAAACAACTGCGTCCGAGGAGACTGGCTATCCATGTTCCGCTTGAACGACTTCATCCTTCTGCTGGTGGTGTTCTCTTCCATGGCGGCCGGCATCCTTGCACCGGGGCCGTGCGCCTTCTTTCAACCCTACCCGCTCTACCTGATGATGTTTCTGCTCTACCTGAGCTTTCTCTCCATCCGGGTCGAAACGGTTCTGGGAACTGTGCGCAACATCAAGATCACCGTTTTGTGGCTCTGCGCAGCCAAGCTCTTCATCCTGCCGCTCATCCTTTACCTCGCCTGCCGGGCGATCTACCCGGAGTACGCCCTCGCCGTCCTGCTCCTCGCCGGGGTGTCGACGGGCGTGGTGGCGCCTTTCATTGCCGGACTGCTCGATGCGGACATGCCCATCGTCCTTGCGATGGTGGTGCTCACCTCACCGCTCGTACCCATCACGCTGCCCGTGCTCGTCCGGTTCCTGCCGGGCCAGGAATTCCATGTTCCGTTCGGACCGATGTTCCGCATGCTGGTCTTGACCGTTTTCATCCCCATTGCAGCGGTGGAATTGAGCCGGCGCCTCCTCCCCAAGCTGACCGCCGCTCTCATGAAGCGACGCTTCCCGATATCCCTTGTGATCTTCGCCTTGATCAACTTCGGGGTCTTTTCGAAATACGCCGTTTTTTTTCAGCAGAATCCGGGGACGCTCCTCGAGGCGACGCTCGTCGCGATCATCCTGGCCCTGATCCTTCTCGCGGCCGGCATCCTGACGGCATTCCGGAGAACCCTGCCGCAACAGGTGGGGGCCGCTGTCTCTTTCGGCAACATGAACAACGTCCTGATCATCGTCTTCGCCGCCCAGTTCTTCGGGCCCCTGGAACCGACCCTGGCCGCCGTCTACATGATCCCATTCTTCGGCCTCATCCTTCCCCTGCGGGCCTATCGCCAGATAAGGGAAAAGGGGGCTGCCTATGCATAGACCTCCCGGCAAGGTCTCATTTGCATTGCCGGACGGTCACAAGTCGGATAACATTATGAGTTTATTTTTCTCTAAGGAGATCCGCGATGCAACCCGAGTTCATCCAGGCCCGCGACCTGCCGGACGCGTGGTTCCAATGCGTATACCGCCTGCTCGAAACGGGGCATGAATACATTATCGAGCGCGGAAGCTACGAGGGGCAGAAGCGGCTCGAGTTCGACTATGTCACCGTCCATGTCCGATTTCCGGAAACCCGGCCCCTTTTGCCGGACATCCCGCCGGCCCTGGGCATCCCGAACCCCGTCGCGGAAGGCTATCTCGAAAGCTACCTCCCCTATCTCATGACAGCCGTAAAGCAGCCCGGAGAGGATTACACCTACGGGTCCTACCTGGAGATGCAGATACAGGAGGTCATCCGTATGTACCGGGAGGATGGATTCGGCACCAATCAGGCCTATATGACGGTGGGAAACCCGGAGGCCATTTTTCTCAAGGATCCGCCTTGTCTGCGAGGCATCGACACCCGTATCCGGGACGGAAAACTCCACTTCGTGGTCTATTTCCGGTCGTGGGATCTCTGGAACGGCTTTCCGGCCAACCTCGGAGCCATCCAACTCCTGAAGGAGTACATGGCCGGGGAGATCGGCGTTGGCGACGGCGAGATCATCGCCGCCAGCAAGGGGCTTCACCTGTACGACTACGTATGGGAACTCGCGAAACTGCGCACCATGTGCCCCAACCCTCAGGCCCTCAGCAAAGGAGAATGCCGGACCGATGATTGAGATCTCCGGAATGGACAACCGCGAAACGGAGGCCTGCGCCGAGGTCCTGGGCATCGAGCCCTATCGGGCAAGACAGGTGCGCCACTGGATCTTCAAGCGCCTCGCCCGCGGATTCGACGAAATGACCAGTCTGCCGAAGGACCTGCGCGCACGCCTCGCCGGCGAATGCCGGTTTTCGAGCCTCGAGACCGCCGATCTTCAGATTTCCCGGGATACCACCCGCAAGGTCCTCTTCAGGCTCAGCGACGGTTTCTTCATCGAGTCGGTCCTGATTCCCGAGCGGGACCACTGGACCTTGTGCATCTCCTCCCAGGCAGGGTGCGCCATGGGCTGCCGCTTTTGCCTCACAGCCCGGCAGGGGTTTCACCGGAATCTTTCGCCCGCCGAAATCGTGGATCAGGTCCTCGAGGTCAAACGGTCCATGGACGATCCGGACCAGCTCACCAACCTGGTGCTGATGGGGATGGGCGAGCCTTTGGCCAATTATGAAAACGTCAAAAAGGCCGTTGGCATCCTGACGGCGGATGAAGGCCTCAATTTTTCGCACCGCAAGGTGACGCTCTCGACCTGCGGCCTCGTCCCCGTGATGCGCCGACTCGGGCGGGAGATGACCGTCAACCTGGCCGTGTCCTTGAACGCCGCCGACCCGGAGACCCGCGATTTCCTGATGCCTGTCAACCGGCGCTATCCCCTCCCCGAGCTTCTCGCCGCCTGCCGGGAGTTCCCCCTGCCGAATCGCCGGATGATCACCTTCGAGTACATCCTCATGGAGGGCGTCAACGATTCGGAGCGGGACGCGGAGCGTCTGACGTCCCTTCTCCGCGGGATTCGCGCCAAGATCAACCTGATCCCCCTCAACCCGCACCCGGAATCGCCCTTCAAGCCGTCCTCCATGGAGAGGATCCTGCAATTTCAAGAAGTTCTCATTCAGCGCCATTACACGGCCATCATCCGCAAAAGCAAAGGGCAGGACATCCTCGCCGCCTGCGGTCAGTTGAGCGGACAGTATGAGGAGCATGAAGCCCGATCAGGCAGCGGGCCGGATCAGGTCCTGCAGGCTTGAAAAGCCCTTGCCACGTAAAAATATTTCCCTCTATGACCTGATTTTTCCCGCACGCCTTCGGCGCCGAAAGAGCCGTCAAGCTTCACAAGACAAGGAAGGCGACTCGGCAATGCGCCTGGCCCGGCACCCCCTGCGGCAGGATAGTAGTTACCTGAAGGGTGATGGAAAGATGAAGGCCTATGGGAAAGCCCCCGGGCGGCTCCGCCCTGCTGATGGGGCGAAACCGTTGTTTCGCAGAGGAGGCGAAATACGGGTTGCACCGGCGGCGCCTTCAATGTTATTTTGATCGTTCGGAATCCGGCCGGTTTCCCTTTCGGACCTACGGATACTTTTATCAAGGAGAGAGTGACAACACCCGCTGTACTTCACGGGACCGGCCTACCCGCGGCAGACGCTCCGGCCGGATGGAAATCGGCGTCTACAGAGGCCGGCCGACCGGCACAGCAGTCCGCTTCCACTGGTGCAATCCCCGCAGACCGACGGACGTCCATTTCTTTCCCTCCCGGAATAGAAAGGGAGGCCTCGGGATTCCCGCCGGATGAAAACCCGATACCAAAGGACCCGCTATGACCATCAAATTGAATTTTTCGAAGGGAAACGGCCTTCTTCCCGCGATCGCCCAGGATCATCGCTCGGGCAAGGTCTTGATGCTCGCCTACATCAACCAGGAAGCCTGGGACATGACCCTCAAGACGGGGGAAGTGCATTACTGGAGCCGCTCGCGCCAGGAGCTCTGGCACAAGGGCGGCACCTCCGGCCATGTGCAGAAGGTGAAGGAGATCTACGCGGACTGCGACAACGACACGGTCCTCTTCCGCGTCGAACAGGTCGGGGGCGCCGCGTGCCACACCGGCTATGACACCTGCTTCCACCAGCAGGTCGATACATTCGGCAACGTCACTATCGTAGGAAAGAAGATATTCGATCCTGAAAAGGTATATGGAAAATGAGCACGCTCAAACTCGGCATCCCCAAGGGGAGCCTCCAGAACGCTACGATCAATTTGTTCGAAAAGTCGGGATGGAAGATCAATGTGAATGATCGCAGCTACTTCCCCGACATTAATGACGAAACCATCGCCTGCAGCATCTGCCGTGCGCAGGAAATGTCCCGCTACGTCGAAAGCGGCACCATCGACGCCGGACTGACCGGCAAGGACTGGATCGAGGAAAACGAATCCGACGTCGTGGTCGTGGATGATCTGGTCTATTCGAAGGTGAGCGCCAATCCCGCCCGCTGGGTCCTGGCCGTGCCGGCGGACTCCGACATCCGCCGCCTCGAAGACCTCGAAGGCAAGAAGATCGCCACTGAACTGGTCAACTTCACCCGCCGCTTTTTCGAACAGCACGGCATCAACGTCAAGGTCTCCTTCTCCTGGGGCGCCACCGAGGCGAAGGTCGTCTCGGGCCTCGCCGATGCGATCGTGGAGGTCACCGAGACCGGGTCGACGATCCGCGCCCACGGGCTGAAGATCATCCACGAACTCATGCAGACCAACACGCGGTTCATCGCCAACCGGGAGGCCTACGCGGACCCGTGGAAACGCGCCAAGATCGAGCAGATCATCCTGCTTCTCAAAGGCGCGCTGCGAGCCGAACGCCTGGTCGGCCTCAAGATGAACCTCCCGTTGGACAAGAAGGAGACCGTCATAGCCCTTCTGCCCAGCCTGAACGCCCCGACGATCGCCGGGCTGCACAACACCGACTGGGTCTCGGTCGAGACGGTGGTGGACACCCGCGCCGTGCGGGATCTCATCCCCCGGCTCTTGCAGGCGGGCGCCCAGGGGATCATCGAATACAATCTGAACAAGGTCATCTGACGGCTTCAGACCGAACCGTCCCAGGACGGCGGAGGCCTCTTGCCCGAGCAAAGCGAACAGGCCGTGACGAAAGGCTTCATGGCTCAGCGAAGGGCGGCTCTCGAGCAGACTGTGAACAGACAGCAGGCGCCGCCCCCGGCGCAGGGCCCCACCATGGGCTCAGACACCCAACGGATCCGTCAAGGAGACGACATGGCGCACATCAGCAGGCGCACCCTCGACATACCGCCATTCATCGTCATGGACATCCTGGAAAAGGCCCAGCAGATGGAAAAGGCCGGCCGGGACGTCGTCCATCTCGAGATCGGCGAACCCGACTTCACGACGCCTCCGTGCATCTGCAACGCAGCTGTCAAGGCCATCGCCCGGGGAGAAACGCACTACACGCACAGCCTGGGCCTCCTGGCCCTGCGGGAGGCCATCTGCCGCCACCACCTGCAGGCCTACGGCGTTTCGGTGACCCCGGAGCAGATCCTCGTCACATCCGGGACTTCTCCTGCCCTCTTCATGATCTTTGCGGCGCTCCTCGAACCAGGCGATGAGATCATCCTGTCCGACCCTCACTACCCCTGCTATCCGAACTTCGCCCGGTTCATCGGGGCGGAGCCGGTCTTCGTGCGCTGCTCCGAGGAGGATGGCTTTCAACTGCGCGCGGACGCCATTCAAAAGGCCGTCACCCGAAGGACCCGCGCCGTTCTCATCAACTCCCCGGCCAATCCAACCGGCAACCTTCTCGACTCGGACCGGATGAAAGAGATCGCCGGTCTCGGACTGCCCATCGTCTCGGATGAGATCTACCACGGCCTGGTTTATGGCCATCCGGCTCACTCGATCCTGGAGTTCACCCGCAACGCCTTCGTCCTGAACGGCTTTTCCAAGCGCTACGCCATGACCGGGTGGCGCCTCGGCTACATCATCGCACCACCCGAGTTCATCCGTCCACTCCAGAAGGTTCAGCAGAACCTCTTCATCTCAGCTGGCAGCATCTCCCAGTGGGCAGGGGTGGCGGCGTTGGAAGAGGCTGCAGCGGACGTCCAGAGGATGGTCGAGATCTATGACGAGCGTCGGCGCTACATGATCGACCGGATCCAGAAAATGGGCTTCCGCCTCCCCGTCGAGCCTGCGGGCGCCTTTTATCTCCTGGTCAACGCGCGGCACCTCGAAGAGAAATCCTATGACCTGGCCTTTGAAATCCTAGAGAAGGCGGGAGTGGGCGTTACGCCAGGGATCGATTTTGGAGCCAACGTAGAGGGGTATTTGCGCTTTTCCTACGCCAACCACCTGGACCGCATCAAGGAAGGGCTGGATCGGCTCGAACGCTTCATCGAGACCCGTTGATATGGATGCCGCTTTCGTCAAGGCCGCCTACCGGAAAGAGCACTTTCCCCCGCCCGACCGGCCCGAAATCGCGTTCGCGGGGCGATCCAACGTCGGCAAGTCATCCCTGATCAACGTCCTCGTCAACCGGCGCGGGCTCGCCCGCACGAGCGCGAGCCCAGGCCGCACCCAGGCCATCAATTTCTTTCGGCTCGGCGACGCCTTCTATCTCGTGGATCTGCCCGGCTACGGCTTCGCGAAGGTCCCGCTTTCAGTCAAGGAATCCTGGCGGCGGATGGTGGAGGAATACCTGCTGAACCGCACCAATCTGGCGGCGGTGGTGGTCATTCTGGATATACGGCGAGACCCTGCCCCGGGGGACAAGGAACTCTTGGACTGGCTGATCACCTATGGGATCCCGGCACTCCCGGTTCTGACCAAGGCCGACAAACTCTCCAGGAATCAGGCCCAGGGGCGCCTGCGGGACATCACCACGAGCCTGTCAGGGCTCCTCCACATGCCGCCCATCCTGTTTTCGGCCAAAACCCGCCAAGGCCGCGATGAGATCTGGAAGGCGATCCATTCCCTTGCGGGAGGCCCGCGCGACTATTCATCCTTGAACCGGCCGTCGTCCAACCCGTAAGCCTTGATCTTCCGGTGAAGATTGCTTCGCTCGATCCCGATCGCCTCGGCGGTCTGGGAGATGTTCCAGTTGCATTCCCGCAGCTTGCTCTCGATGTAGGCCTTTTCGAATGCGCTTCTGGCCTCCTTGAGGGTACCGGCCTGTATAGCCTCAGGCACCTCTTCGGCCCCCGCCCGGGAGCGGTTGTTGTAGGGAGGAGGAACGTCCTTCGCCTCGATGACGGTCTCCTGGGTCATGATCATCAGACGTTCTACGAGGTTTTTCAGCTCGCGCACGTTGCCCGGCCACTCGTACTGCCGGAGAACCGCCAACGCCTCCGGGCTGATCTCCTTCGGTTCGGTGTTCATAGCGCCGGCGAAATCCCGGATAAACTCCCCAATGAGTTCCGGGATGTCCTCCCGGCGCTCCCTGAGCGGCGGAACCCGCATGGGGATGACGTTCAAACGGAAGTAGAGGTCCTCCCGAAAACGGCCCTTTTCGATCTCCGCTTCCAGGTCCTTGTTGGTCGCGGCGATCACACGGACATCCACACTGATGGTCTTCGATCCACCGACGCGCTCGAATTTCTGCTCCTGCAGGATGCGCAAGGTCTTCGACTGGGCCTTCAGACTCATGTCCCCGATCTCGTCCAGAAACAGCGTCCCTTCGTGCGCCAGGTCGAACTTGCCCTTCCGCATGGTCGAAGCGCCCGTAAACGCTCCCTTTTCGTGTCCGAAGAGTTCGCTTTCGATCAGCTCCTCGGGGATCGCGGCGCAATTGACCTCCACCATAGGCTTCCGGCTGCGCTTGCTCAACCGATGAATCGTGTGGGCCACCAGTTCCTTGCCGGTGCCGTTTTCTCCGGAGATCAGAACCCAGGCGTTGGTCGGGGCGACGATGCGGATCTGCTCCTTCAACTGCGTGATCGCCTTGCTCTCCCCCGTGATCCGGTAACGTCCTCTCTGCGTCTCCCTGAGGAGGGAAATCTCCTCTTCCAGGCGGTTGTAATCGAGGGCATTGTTGACGGCAAGCAGCAGTTTCTCGAGCGACAGGGGCTTTTCGATGAAATCGTAGGCGCCCAGGCGGGTCGCCTTGACGGCGGTCTCGATGTTGCCGTGCCCGGACATCATGATCACCTGCAGCGTGGGGCAGTGCTCCTTGATCTTGACCAGGGTCTCGATCCCGTCGAGGCCCGGCATCCAGATATCCAGGAGGACCAGGTCCGGGATGCTTTCCTCGATTCGTTCCAAGGCCTCGGAACCGCTCATCGCCCAGACGACCTCCAACCCCTCGTCGCTCAGGATGCCCTCGACGGATTGAAGGATGCTCTCCTCGTCGTCCACCACCAGAATGCTTCTTGCCATTTCCTAACCGTCAACGCTTTGTTTGTGCAGCATGTCGATTGCGATCAGCGCAGCGCGCCCGGAGGCGCCTCCTTCACCGAGCAAACGCCTGACCTCGTTTAGGCCCTGCAGCATGGCGCGCCTGTAAGGCGGATCTTCGAGCAGCCGGCCAACCTCGCGGGCAAGGTTCGCCGCCGTCGCCTCTTGCTGAATCAGCTCCCGCACGACGGCCCTGCCGGCTACCAGGTTGACCAGGCTGATAAACGGCACCTTGACCAGGAGGCGCCCCGCCCAGTAACTGAGAGCAGAGAGCTGATAGGCCACTACCATGGGCACTCCCGCGATGGCGGTTTCGAGGGTTGCCGTTCCCGAAGTGACCATCGCAGCGTGACAGCGCCCGAGGACCCGCGGAAGGCCTTCCGGAGAAATCTCAAGGGGGACGGGGCTGCCACCGGCAATCTCCCGGATGGTGGCTTCCTTCACGGACGATGCAAGCGGCAGAAGAGCGCGCAGCCCCGGAAACCGCCCCCTCAGCATTCCGGCCGCCTCCATCATGATAGGCAGGAGATGGCGGATCTCTTCCTCGCGGCTGCCGGGTACAATTCCTACCATGGGGGCATCCCCGGTTCGGGGCCAGTCGAGCGCCGCCGCGTGCTCGACCAGCTGGGAAGGCACGCTGTCCATCAAGGGATGGCCCACGTAATCGACCGCCACACCATGGCGCCGATAGAAGGCCTCTTCGAATGGAAGGATGACCGCCATCCGCTCGATGCGCCGCCAGATCTTCCGGATGCGGCCCTTGCGCCACGCCCAGACCTGCGGGCTGATGTAGTAAAGCACCGGGATGCCGCACCGCCTGGCGGTGCCCGCCACATGGATATTGAAGTCGGGGTAGTCGATCAGGATCAACAGGGAAGGGGGTTCGCAACGAAGGATGCGCTTGACCTCCCGCAGGCCCCTCAAGAGGACCCGACCCTTGCGAAACACCTCTGTCAAACCGACAACGGCCATCCGGGAAGCCTGCTCGACGAGCCGCACGCCGGCCTGCTCCATGTACGCCCCGCCGATGCCGACAAAGGAGACCCCTGGCTCATGCCGCTCAATCGCCTCGACAAGCTTCGCGCCATGCAGATCGCCCGATGCCTCTCCGGCAAGGATCATCACCGTCCTCGGACGGCGCTTCTCAGCGGATGCGCTTGAAATGGTCACAGCCCTCTTTGATCTGATCGATGATGGCAAGGGCCACCTGAAGCGCTCTGCGCCCATCCCGGCCGCTCACGACAGGCGCGGCCCCCTCGCGCACCGCCTTCACGAAGGCCGCGATCTGATCGGCGAGCGGATCACTCCCCGGAAAGCTCTTCTTCCGTGTGACGATCTGGGGAAAGCCGTCGGCCCCCTTTTGCTCGCGGTCAAGCTCCGTGCGGCTGATTTCGCGCTTGGCGCAGTTTACCGAGATGTAAGCGTCAGGCTGAAAGATCCGGATCTTCCGGAGCATATTGTTCGAGACCCGGCTGGCGGTCAGGTTCCCGACCGTTCCGTTGTCGAAGATGATCCGGACATTGGCGATGTCCGTCTGCGGCGTGATGACGGAAAGCCCGACGGCATGGACCTCCCGCACCTCCGCCCGCACCATGTGCAGAATGATATCGAGGTCATGGATCATGAGGTCCAGGACCACGTCCACATCCGTCCCGCGCGTCGTAAAAAGGTTCATCCTGTGGGACTCGATGAAAATGGGCCGATCGAGCATCCCGCTCATTTCAACGACCGCCGGGTTGAAACGCTCGACGTGCCCGACCTGCAGGACCAGACCCGCCTTGTCCGCCAGTGCGATCAGTTCGCCGGCATGCGCCAGATCATAGGTGATCGGCTTTTCGATCAGGACGTGCACCCCCGCCTTCAGGATACGGCGTCCGACCTCATGATGTTGCTCCGTCGGAACGGCAAGACTCACCGCATCGACGCGCCCGAGGAGACCGTCCAGGTCGTCATAACACATCGTCCCGTAGCGGCGGGAGATTTCTTCGGCACGGCCCGCGTCGCTATCGACCACGCCGACCAGTTCCGCCTCGGGCAGGGCCGTGTACTTCTGCACGTGATACTCGCCGAGATGCCCCACGCCGATGACACCCACCCGCACTCTTTCATGCATCACGATGAGACGAACCTCCCTTCGATCCTATGTGCAACGCGGCCGCGAGGAGACCGCCACCAGACGTCTATACGTGGCCGAATCACGCCTGGTCCATCTCCCCGGCCTCGAACGAAACGATCTTGATACCCGCTTTCTCCGCCTTTGCAATCATCGCCTCGCGGTCGAACATCAAGGTCTTCCCTGCCTCCACCGCCAGGACGGCCGCCCGGAATTCGGCCATCAGCTCGATCGTCTGAAGACCCACCGTCGGCATATCGAAGCGCAGATCCTGCGTGGGCTTGGAGACCTTCACCACCACCGCCTTCTCACCGGCGATCACCCCTCCCCGGCGGATCGTAGCATCCGTCCCGTCGATGGCCTCGACCGCCAGAACGGCCTTCTCCCTCACAACCACACACTGGCCGATGTCGAGCCGCCCGAGCTCCTTGGCGATCCGCCATCCGCAGCGCACGTCTTCGAGTTCCCCCCGGGAGAGTTTCCGGCGCGTCAGGCATCCGCCCGGCGCCACCAGGCCCGGCAGAAACGCGGTCGAGGGCACGATCTCGATGCCGTCCTTCGCAAACTCGCGCGACACCGCCCGCAGGATATCGTCGTCGTGAAAGAGGGCAAGCTTCGAGGCAAGCGCCAGGCCGCGGAGGTCGGGCCTGATCCCCTCGAACATCCGCCGCTTGGTGATCGTGCCGGCCATCAGGGCCTGCCGCACGTTGTGCCCCTTCAGGGCCTTGATCACCTGCCCGAGCTGACCGAGCTTCACCCAGACAATCTCGTCCGCCGCGGCCTCGAGAGCCGGATCCGTCTCGCCCAAGTGGGCGACGGCGATCACCTTCAACCCCTTTTCTCTGGCGGCTGCGGCGGCCATGATCGGGAACCGGCCGCCCCCGGCGATGATCCCGATCACCGAGGCGGGTTCTTCGCTCATGACCATCCTCTCCACAGTCGAACGCCGCTTGCGCCCAACTTTCCGAAACCCGTTGCCGGGTCTTCTTCCTTTTCCTCGAAACGCCTCCGATCCAGGCTCAACGCAAAATACCCCGCTTCGAGCCCTCGAAGAAATTCAGCAACATCTCCAGCTCCGGGAAAGAAGGAATCTGTTCACGGACCGCCCGAATCCCCTCCTCGAACCTGCGCTTCTCCCGCCAGATGATCTGATAGGCCTTCTTGAGACCGTCGATCACTTCGCGGCTGAAACCCATCCGCGCCAGCCCCTTGCGGTTGATCCCATAGAGGCGGGCGCGCTCGCCGGCGGTGATCATGAACGGCGGGACGTCCCGGTCGATGCCCGATTTGCCGCCCAGAAACGCGTAGTCCCCGATCCTCACGAACTGGTGCACCGCGACCAACCCGCCCAGGATGGCGTGATCCCCTACCGTGATATGCCCTGCCAGTGTG
The DNA here is from genome assembly GCF_000422285.1 of Desulfatiglans anilini DSM 4660. Classification (NCBI taxonomy): domain Bacteria; kingdom Pseudomonadati; phylum Thermodesulfobacteriota; class Desulfobacteria; order Desulfatiglandales; family Desulfatiglandaceae; genus Desulfatiglans; species Desulfatiglans anilini. The sequence continues at coordinate 51,516 of NZ_KE383814.1, read as the reverse complement.
GCGACGTTGGACATGATCACATTGTTCCCGAGAATGCAGTCATGGGCGATATGCGCATAGGCCATCACATAATTCTGGTCCCCGAGGATCGTTTCCCAGTGCTGCTTGGTGGTCGCCCGGTGGATCGTCACATATTCGCGGATGACGTTCTTGTCGCCGATATTGAGGCGGGTGTCTTCCCCCCGGTATCCGATATCCTGGGGTGCTGTCCCGATGGAGGAAAAGGGATAGATCCGATTGTCCCGGCCGATATACGTATGACCCTCGATGACCACGTGGGCCCCGATCTCGGTCCTGTCACCGACAAGGACATGCGGCCCAATCGTGGAATAGGGGCCGACCGACACATCGGTTCCCAGCTCGGCCCCCGCGCTTATGACTGCGGTAGGATGTATGTTCATGAGAATTCTTTTCTTCCGCCCCTCCTGAAGCGATGATGTCTTCCTTTTCCAGTCCGGCCCCTGGGCCTCAGCTGACGCTCGCCGTCATCTCCGCCTCGGCCGCCAGAACTTCACCGACGAAGGCCTTCCCCGCCAGCTTCCAGACGCGCGAACCGGCCCGCAGGGCCTCCACCTCGAAGCGCAGTTGATCCCCCGGAACCACCGGGCGGCGAAACTTCACCTTGTCGAGGGCCATAAAGAAGACTTGATCGAATCCCTTTGCCGCTCCTTCTTCTGCGGCGGAGCATCCGGCGAGCACACCGCCGGTCTGGGCCATGGCCTCGACGATCAGCACCCCCGGCATGATCGGCTTGCCCGGGAAATGCCCTTGAAAAAACGGCTCGTTGGCCGTCACATTCTTGTAACCCACAATCCGCTTGCCGGGCTCGAGTTCGGTGATCCGGTCCACGAGCAGGAACGGGTAACGATGCGGTAAAATCTGGATGATGTCTTCGTAAACGAGCGGCAAATCCATCGATCATGTCCTTTCTTTCACGAACGGAGCAAGCGCCTCGATCATTTTTTCGAGTTTCTTGACGCGCTCATTCAGTTGAGGCAGCCGCGCCGTCAAGGCCGCCATCCGCATGAACTGCCGGTGCGGCATCGCCGGCGATCCGTTGACGGCCTCGCCCGGCTCGATGGACCGCATGACACCGCTCTGGGAAGCCACCCTGGCGCCGTCTCCGATCTCGAGGTGGTCTGCGATCCCGACCTGTCCGCCGAGGACAACGCCCCGCCCGATCTTCACGCTGCCGGAGATCCCCGCCTGGGCCACCACAAGACTCCCTTCCCCGATCACCACGTTGTGCGCGATCTGCACCAGATTGTCGGTTTTGACCCCCTGCCGGATCCACGTCCTTCCAAGGGCGGCCCGGTCGATACAGTTGTTGGCTCCGATCTCGACCTGGTCATCGATCTGGACGATGCCGATCTGCGGGATCTTCACCGAATGACCGCCGTCCCGCACATAGCCGAAGCCGTCGCTCCCGATCACCGTTCCGGCATGCACGATCACATCGTTCCCGACAATGCAGTCATGCAGAACACTGACATTCGGATGCAGAACGGTCCGAGCCCCGATGCGCGCCCGCGCCCCGACGTAGACCCCCGGAAAGAGCACCGCATCCTCCCCGACGACGGCCCCTTCCCCGACAAAAACAAGCGGGTGGATGGATGCCCCGGGTCCGATTTGCGCAGACGAATGGATGCAAGCCTCCGGGCTGACGCCGGGATGCCGGGGCAGCGGCCTCTGAAACAGCGACGCGACCTTGGCGTAAGCCACCTGCGGATTCGCGACGATGACCTGAGGCCCTTCGAATCCGGCCGTCTCTTCGCGCACGATGACCGCCCCGGCCCTGGTATGGGCAAGCGCATCGGCATAGCGGACGTCGGCGAAGAAGCTGATGTCGCTTTCTTTCGCCGCGTCGAGAGCCTGGATTCCCGTAACGACACGCGCGCCATCCCCGCAGACGCGCCCTTCTACCCGGCGCGCAATCTCATTGACCTCTATCTGCAAATCGCCGCTCCTATCTGCATGCTGTCCTGAAACACCCTTCACTGTATATCCTGGCCGGCCCCGGACCATCGCCCCGGCCCGAACGCCGCAGCCAGCCCCGGCAAACGCCGAAAAAACCTTTTCTGCACGGCATCCGATGCGTCTATCTCTTCATCTGGTTATAGGCCTTGATGACTTCGTCCGTGATATCGACAGCGTTGTCGATAAACATGATGCCGGAGCTGCGCCTCTCGAAGATCATCTGATATTTATCGTTCTCCCCTATCCGCGTTACGACCGTTTCCAGATCCTGGAGGATGTCCTTCTTGGCCTCGGCTTCGGCCTTCCTCATTTCTTCGCTCAAATCGTCATACATATATTTGAATTCCCGCCCTTTGCGCTCGAATTCCTTCTGCTTGTCCTCCTTGGCATCCACGCTCAGCATCATGCTTTGCTTTTCGAGCTCTTCCTTCAACCGCAAGATTTCGTCCTGCTTCTCGTCCAGACGCCTCTGCATCTCATCCTTCTTCGTTTTCAGCTCCTGATAGATCTTCTTTCCTTCATCAGTCTCCTGAATACACCGCTGGAGATCGACGACACCTATTTTGTTGCCATTCGCAGCCATCGCTCCGGCATGCCACATCAGCACACACAGTAAGGCGCCCACCAAGCCAAACCTTCTCTTCAGACCAGTCATACGTCACCCTCCTTACAATTTGAACTGCTCCGGCGGATTTGTCTTTTCCATCCCTAGAAAAGCCCGCCGACCGAAAACTCCCACTTGCCGGATTCCTCGTCCCTCTGCGGGTCGAGATTCTTGCCGTACTCCAAACGGAGCGGCCCCATGGGCGAGTACCACCTGACGCCTACACCCGCCGAGGTCCGGAGACCGCTCACGTTCTCGCTGGGCTCGTAATCCGTCCAGACATTACCGGCGTCGAAAAAGACAAGCCCTACGACGCCCTGCTCCTTGATGAGCGGGAAACGGTATTCCACATTGTAGACCATCTCCCTTTCACCGCCGATCCGATCCCAGGTCACAGGATCCCACGGCGACACATCCCCGTAGTCAAAGCCGCGGATCGTATTGATGCCGCCAAGAAAGAACTTCTGGTAGACGGGCAACTTTCCGTCGCTGGGGCGATCCTGGATATACCCCCAACGGCCCTGCAGGAGCAGGACCGTGGACCACGGCATCGGGAAGTACCAGGCGGACCTGGCGACGTATTTCGTGAAGGCGACATCCCCCCCGAGCGGCGGGCCGGCCCACTCCACAGAGAGGCTGTTCACCGAACCCCGGGACGTGTCCCAGGGCTTGTCGCGGGAGTCGCGTTTGAGCCCTAACGTAAGACTGCTCGTAAGATTCCTGCCCTCCATGTCCTTTATGATAAAAGCCGCGTCCTCCGCCACATCGGTGATATTGGCGTCATCGTAGGTATACTGGACGAACCCGCGCGTATAACTGTCGAGCTTCACGGGAAACCCCAACGAAACGTTTCCGCCGAGGCTGTCCTTGTCGTATTCGTCCCACTCCCGATCCCATTTATAGGCATCCACCCCGAGAGAGAGCGGTTTGTCCAGGAACCATGGCTCCACGAAGCGAACATCGAACTCGGTCGAAATGCCGCCGAGCCTGACCGAGGCGGACAGTTTCTGGCCGTACCCCATAAAGTTTTCCTGCGCGATCTGAAACGCGACAAAGGCGCTGTCGACCGAACTGTAGCCGCCTCCAAAGCTGAAAGACCCGGTCGGACGCTCCTTGACCTTGATATCCAGGACCATCTGATCCTCCTCGGTCCCCTTTTCGGTCTTGACCTCTACGTTTTCGAAGTAGCCGAGACGGTTCAGATTTTCGTTGCTCCGCTTCAGATTCCTCCCGCTGAAGACCTCGCCTTCCACCACCTCGAGCTCCCGCCGGATGACCTTGTCGCGCGTGATCGTGTTGCCCGAGATATCGATTCGCTCGAAGCGCACCTTGGGTCCTTTCGTGATCCGGTAGGTCACATTGACGAGGTGCTCGGCATCGTTTTCCGCGGTCAGGGGCGTAACCTCCGCATAGGCGAAGCCTTCATCGTTGTAAACATCCACCAGGCTCAGGATGTCTTTGCGCACGACCTCCCGGTTGAAATAAGGCTCTTTGCCGATGGCAACCCGGTTCAACAATTCCTCCTCGGGCCGGATCATCTCGCCCTCGACGCCGACCTCGTTGACCTTGTACCGTTCGCCCTCGAAGATGTCGATCGTCACCTGAAGCCCCTCCAGCTTCTCGTCATAAGCGATCCTTGGCTGCCCGACGCGCGCCTTGATGAACCCTTGGTTATGGTAGGAGGCGGTCAGCTTGTGCGTATCGAACTCGAGCTTCTTCTCGTCCAGGACACCGGAATCCGTCACCCATGAAAACCAGCCCTTTTCGCTTGTTTCCATGAGATCCTTCAGATCCCCGTCCTTGTAGTAGGTGTTTCCGGTGAAGGCGATTTTCTTGATGTAGACCTTCTCTTTTTCATCCACCAGATAGGTCAACTGCACCTGATTGCCGGGGAGCGACTCGATCCGGTAATCCAGAGCGATGTTGTAATATCCTTTCTTCCGATAGAATTCCGCAAGCCGGTTGATGCTCTGTTTGATCGCCGTTTCGTCGAGGATCGAAAAGGCGCGGATGCCGATCTCCTTGGTCAGGTCCTCCGAATTCACCTTTTTATTGCCTTCGAAAACGATCTTGCCGATCGATGGTTTCTCCGTCACCACGAATACGACGATCTTGCCGTTGGGGCCGTCCTCTGTCTCGATCTTGACATCGGTGAAAAACCCCATCTTGTAGATATTGCGCAGGTCCTTGTCCAGCTCGGCGTAGTCCAGCGTACTTCCCTTGCGCGTCGCCACATTCGCCAGAACGGCGGCGCTCTCGACCCGCTGATTGCCTCTCACCACCAAGGAATCCACCTGCACGGCGCCTGTGATCTGGTTGTAGATGCTCTTGGCGAGGCCGTCCGTCGTATCCGGCACAGCGTTCACGTTGTCGGCGACCATGTAGATCAGCGCGGGGGCATCGGGTTTGGCTGTATCCAAAATCTTGGCATCGATGCTGATGCGCTCTCCGATCTGGGTGAGGCTCCCGGCGACCACATATCGGACGCCCAGCTGCATGCCCGCACGGGCGAGGGCCTCAGCGCTCAAGGGCATGTCGAAGACCCCCGGATGCCGGTTGACCGCATCCGTGCCGAGGACCTCAAGCCCCCGGACAGCGATGCGTTCACGGATCATGCTCTGGAGCCCCGTCTGAAGATGCTGCAGCGATGCATCGGCATAGACCCTGAACGGCAGGACCGCCACCTTCCCATCCCCATCGCTCGCCAGCACCGGCGAGGCCAGCGGCATCAACGCCGCCAGAACAAAAACAAGACGGAGCACCTTGACAAAGCCAGCATTCCTGCTGCAGATCCCGGCCGACTTCAGCATCCCGAAAATCCCCTCAGCAAATCTTCCCATTGACGATCTCCATCCGCCTCGACATCTTATCCGCCAACCTCCGGTTATGGGTCACAATGACCATGGCCATGCCTTCTTCCCGATTCAAACGGACCAAAAGCTCGGACACATCCTCGCCGGTCTGGACATCCAAATTCCCGGTCGGCTCGTCGGCCAGGATCAACTTGGGCTCCATCAGGAGCGCCCTTGCAATGGCGACCCGCTGCTGCTCACCGCCGGAAAGCTCCCCCGCGCGGTGGTCCAGCCGCTCGGTCAAGCCGACCTTCCCGAGCGCTTCAATGCCCAGTCCAACAGAGCGCGACCTCGGCACCCTCGCGATGAGAGCGGGCATCATGACGTTCTCGAGTGCGTTCAGTTCGGGCAAAAGATGGTGAAACTGAAAAACGAATCCGATTTCCCTGTTCCGGAATCTGCAGAGGGACGCTTCATCCATCCCGTAGACGTCCACCCCATTGAACCTGACCTCTCCGCGGGTGGGCGGATCGAGGCTTCCCATCATGTGGAGCAGAGTGGATTTCCCGACGCCCGATGCCCCCATGACCGCCAGAGACTCGCCTGCTTCGAGCCTGAGATCCACTCCATTCAAAATGGCGATGCGTTTACCGTGATGCTCGAACGATTTGTAGATATCTCTTAGAACAAGCAAACCGGGACTCCTGAGGGCGGTTCTCACGCGGCCTATTCATAGCGAATGGCATGGATGGGGTTCAGGCGTGATGCGTGCCAGGATGGGTAGACCGTCGCGAGGAAAGAGATCATCACCGCCGCGCCGGCTACGAACAGGACGTCTCCCGGCTGGACCAGAACCGGAAGCTTGGATATGTAGTAGACATCCGCGGGCAGGTCGATGAATTGGTATCGCCCGAGGAGTTCGCACAACCCGAGTCCGGCAGCCAGGCCCACGACCGTTCCTACCAGACCGACAAGCAATCCCTGCAGCATGAAGATCGCCATGATGCTGCGTGCCGAGGCGCCCATCGCCCTCAGGATCGCCACATCCTTGGTCTTCTCCATCACCACCATTACGAGGGTGCTGATGATATTGAGGGCCCCCACCAGGACAATCATGGTCAGGATGATGAACATGGTCAGTTTTTCGAGTTTCAATGCCGCAAAGAGGCTCCTGTTCATCTGCTTCCAGTCTTTCGTCCAATAGGGAGGGCCCACGGCGGACTGCACCTCCCGGGCCAGCCGGTCGGATTGATCGGGGTCCTCGACCTTCAATTCCAGGCCCGTCACCTTGGCACCGATTCCGAGCAGATCCTGCGCCTCGGAAAGAGACACATACACCATGGAAGCATCGTATTCATACATGCCCGAATCGAAGATGCCGACCAGACGGTATTCCCGGGTGTTGGGCGCGCGCCCGAGCGGGGTGAGCTTGCCCTCCGGCGAAAGAACCGAGACCACGTCGCCAGTCAGGGCGCCCAGCTGGCGTGCAAGTTCCTTCCCGATTACGATCCCCGGCGGTTCGCCGGGCGCGGGATCGAGCTGATCCACGGATCCTCCGCGGATCATGTCGGGGATCGCGACCACCCTTCCGGCGGTGGCCGTGTCGATTCCCCGCAGGATGGCGCCCGAGGCGTTGCCGCGATGGTTCACCATCACCTGGCTGTAGATGAACGGCGTCGCCGCCATGACGCCGGGCACCTCCTCCACCCCTTTCTGAACAGCCTCGTGTCCGTCGAAGGGGCCGTCGTAGCTGAAGAGCAGGACATGGGAGTTGACCCCGAGTATCTTCCCGAGCAGGTCCTCGCGGAAACCGTTCATCACCGACAGGACCACGATGAGCGCCATGACGCCCACCATTACGCCCACCATGGAAATGACCGAGATGACGGAGATGAATCGCTCCTTGCGCTTCGTCCGCAGATAGCGGAGCCCGAGGAAAAGCTCGAAAAACATCGTCTACCGGTTTCTCATGTGGGGGAAGAGGATCACGTCCCGGATGGAAGGCGAGTCGGTCAGAAGCATGACGACACGGTCGATGCCAATGCCCTCCCCGCCCGTAGGCGGCATGCCGTATTCAAGAGCGGTCACGTAGTCCTCATCCATGAACTGCGCCTCTTCATCACCGGCCTCCCGCATGGCCACCTGCTCCTCGAAACGCCCCCGCTGATCCACCGGGTCGTTCAATTCCGTGAAGGCATTGGCGATCTCCTTGCCGCCGATGAACAACTCGAAGCGGTCGGTCAAACCCGGGTCCTCGTCGTTGCGGCGCGACAGAGGAGAAACCCCCGTTGGATAGCCGGAAACGAATGTCGGCTGGATCAGCTTCGGCTCCACCAGGACGTCGAACAGCTTGGTCAGCAGCTTGGCGTGCCCCTCCTTTTCCTGAACCGCGATACCCCGATGCTCGGCAAAGCGGACGGCCTCCGCCGCATCGTGCAGAACCGTCTCGGAAACCTCGCCGAGGTCTTTCAAGGCATCGAAAAGCGAAACCCTCTTCCAGGGCGGGGTGAAATCGATCTGTCCGCCCTGGTAATCGATGACGAGCCGCCCGAAGATCTGCTGCAGCACATGGGTGAACAGCCCTTCCGTAAACGCCATCAGGTCCTCGAACGTCGCATGGGCCATGTAGAATTCGAGCATGGTGAATTCGGGATTGTGCTTAACCGATATCCCCTCGTTCCGGAAGTTGCGGTTGATCTCGAAGACCCGGTCCATGCCGCCGACGATCAGCCGCTTCAGGTACAACTCCGGAGCCACGCGCAGATAAAAGTGCATCCCGAGGGCGTTGTGGTAGGTCTTGAACGGCCGCGCCGTCGCCCCGCCGGGGATCGGCTGCATCATCGGCGTCTCGACCTCCAGGAAGTCACGGGCCAGAAAATAGGCGCGAATCGATTGGATGATCCGGCTGCGGAGGTAGAAGACCTCCCGAACCGGGTCGTTGACAATCAGGTCCAGATAGCGTTGGCGGTAGCGGGTCTCCACATCCGTCAGGCCATGCCACTTTTCCGGCAGGGGGCGAAGGGATTTGCTCAGGAGCTTCAAGCCGTCGGCAAGGAGCGTCAGCTCGCCGGTCCGCGTGCGGAAGAACCGCCCCCACAAACCGAGGTAGTCCCCGATATCCATCAAACGGAAGATCTCGAAATCCCGCTCACTGACCTGGTCTTTCTTGACATAAGCCTGGATGCGGCCCGTGCCGTCCTTGATGTGGATAAACGCAGCCTTTCCGAAATCCCGCCAGGCTACGATGCGTCCTGCAAGGCTGTGCGCCTCTTCCGAGGCCTCCAGGGCATCCGCGTCCATGGGTCCGAACCGCTCCGCAGCCTCCACGATACGCATGGAGGGCCGGAAACCGGCCGGGTAAAGCTCCACGCCCATGGCCTTCAACTTCTCGGCCTTCTCGAGCCTCTCCTCGAACACCGTTCCACTCTTCGCAACCGCTTTTGCCACGCTCACCGCCTTGTCATTTCGGTATCGCCGGACTGTCCTCGCTTCCACCGAACAGCCTTCCCCATCATCCACCGCCTCGGCCAAAGGGGCGCCGCATTCATCCCGGCCCAAACCCGGACGGGGAACCCATGCAGCCGCCTGGATCGACCCACATGCCCCGAACTCGGCCCATCGCGCGAGCCGCATGCCATCAAGCCTGCCCCGGCCGTCGACCCGCCTCAGTCCGCTTCACGAAGCACCGCCCCCGCAGCCGGCTATCTCTTCGGAGGACTCTGTCCTGAAAATTAAACATTTATTTCTATTGGATTCCATGGGCTGAGTCAAGGCCAAAGACGAACAAGGCCCAGGCGGACGCATCCGCCACCCGGCCACGCATTCGGCTGTCCGTTTACAAAAGGCCTTGCAAAAAGTGTCTCCTGGATGGAAACTGAAACCCGGCCGGCGGGGCGGGCCCAGCCCCGGAGGGACAGACGGCCGCTATCTTGATTTCAGAAAGCGCTCGCATGCAACATCCTGCCACCACTCTCGACCATCCAAGACGTTTTATCGCGGGCTGGTTCATCGACGGAAGCGGCGCCCCGGCGCGCAGACAGGTCCTCGTGAGCATCGACGAAAACGGTTTGATCCGAAGGATCGAAGCGGGCGCCCCGGATTCCAGCAAGGCCGCCGGGACCACCGCGGATCTGCGCAGCTGTAGCATCCTGCCGCCTCTGATAGACAGCCATGTTCATCTCGCGCTCTCCAGCACGACGGATGAAGATGCGAGGCATCGGCAGCTCACAGCATCTTATACAGAGACCAAGCCCGTAGTCGACGCCCATATCCTCGCACACCTGAGCCGCGGGATCTTGGGCCTCCGGGATGGGGGTGACTACGGGGCCTATGCCTTGAGGTACAAAAAGTCCAAGTCGACCGACCCCTCTTTTCCGCTATACCTCCGCGCCGCGGGCCGCGCCTGGCACGCTCCGGGGCGCTACGGGAAACTCATCGGCCGAAGCCCCGCACCGCGGCAAACCCTGGCGCAAGCCATCACCATCGATCAGGATCCATCGGACCACGTCAAAATCGTTCAGTCGGGCCTGAACAGCCTCAAGGAATTCGGCCGTCAAACGCCGCCCCAGTTCAACCGGGCGGAGCTCGAGGAGGCCTTCCGCGCCGCCCGATCCCGGGGGCTGCGGATCATGGTGCATGCCAACGGAGTCCTCCCCGTGAAGGAGGCGATCGCCGCCGGCTGCGATTCCATCGAGCACGGCTTCTTCATGGGAGAGGCCAACCTCTGCGCCCTGGCGGAAAAAAGGATCACCTGGGTTCCAACCGCCGTCACCATGCAGGCCTACGATCGAAGCCTCCCTCCGCAAAGCCCTGAGCGGTCCGTCTGCCGCAGGAATCTCGAAGCCCAGAGCCTGCAGATCGAACGCGCTTACGCCCTGGGGGTCCCGATCGCAGCCGGCAGCGATGCCGGCAGCCTCGGCGTCCATCACGGCCGCGGGCTGATCGAAGAGCTGGCACTGCTCATGGAGGCCGGTCTGCCGGTCGAGGCGGCCGTCGCATGCGGCACATCACAGGCGGCCGCTCTTCTGGGTCTGCAAAACGATCTAGGGACCCTTGCCCCAGGCAGGCCGGCCACTTTTCTCGCGGCGGCCGGAAGCCCCGATGCGCTGCCCTTTTCGCTCAACGGACCCCTGGAGATCTACATCCGGGGCAAACGGCTGAAACATGTTTGAAAGAAAGAGGCCCCGGAACCTTGCAGCCTCCGCCCTGCAATCCCCGGCAGACCCGGATGAACCGGAACCCGCAGCCCCCTTCACCGGCCGGCTTCGAAACGCGCTCCGGCAACCCTCGCCCTGCCTGCGCGCTTGGCCGCATACAACTGTTCATCCGCACACCTTAAAACCGCCTCGTAAGACGGCGTGGCCTCTCCCGCCCCCGGTTCGCAGGCCGTAACCCCGAAACTGGCGGTCACATTCACCCCTTGGCCGCCGTGAAGCTCCATGGGGGTCTCCGCCACCTGCCCGCAGAGGCGTTCCCCCACCGCCAGGCCCGCATCGAGCGGCGTTTCGGGCAATACGATCAGGAATTCTTCGCCCCCGTAGCGGGCAACCCAGTCGATCCGGCTTCTGAGCCCCGCCTTCGCCCGACCGACAAACTGCCTGAGCACACTGTCGCCCGCCTGGTGACCGTAGCCGTCGTTCAGATCTTTGAAATGATCCAGATCGCAGAGGATGATCGATATCGGCCGCCGGTAGCGGTAAGCCCGCTCGATTTCCCCCGGGAGCATTTCATCGAGGTATTTACGATTGTAGCAGCCCGTCAATGCATCCGTAATGGTAAGCAGCCTGATCCGCTCGTTGGCCGCCTTGAGCGACCTTTCGAGCCGCAGAATCCTCTCACCGGTCTTGAGGCGCGCGATCAGCTCCGCCCGATGGAACGGCTTGGTCAAGTAATCGTCGGCTCCGGCCTCCAGGCCCCGGATGATATCCTCTTTGCCGTCCTTCGCCGTCAGAAGGACCAGGTAGACATAGCCTTCTTCATTCAGCCGGGCCCGGACGGCCCGGCAAAGTTCGAGACCGTCCATCTCGGGCATGACCCAGTCGGTCAGCACGATCGGATGGAAACGTTCTTCAAACAAGGCGAGGGCTTCATGCCCGTTGCGCGCCACCGTGACGTCATAGCCCGCCGTCTGCAGCATCCGCTCGAGCAGACGCCGTGACACGGTCTCGTCCTCTGCCACAAGAACGGCAAAAGGGTGGTTCGAGGAATCTCCTTCCCAGGCTTTATCAGGCATGGCTGCAAGCACCCCTTTCACTTTCGCGGCTTATGACAATCTTTTTCAAACGAAAGCCTCCAGCCCCGAAACCGCAGTCGGCCGGCGCTCTGCGAAGCCTCCGGGGCGACACTATAGCACCTTTCGTCCTCCCGGTGAACCCCGTTCGCATCCCGGAAACGCTGTCGGCGCGGCGGCGAAAGGCCGGCTTGACTTGCCGGTTTCGATTCCTCTATTATGTTTCGGTGTCCATTCGGAAATAATTTGCCACTAGAACCCCGTTTCCAATCCGGAAATGAGGATTTTTATATACGCCCTTCCGGTGCCCGGGCCCCCCTTCGGGGCGGGTCTCGGTCTGGCTGATATCAGGGAAATCAAACGTTTGTGCGGAGGCGACCTGCAGGTCGCTGCACAAGCAAACGCGCAGATTGACGCGGAGATTGGCCAAAAAGACCATTTCCGGATGGGAACCAGTTCGTCCTCAGGGACGCGAACGGACGGTGCATTCCCGTCCGCATCACCCATGAAAGCGACCCCATGACATGACCGAACCCGTCTCCTTCGACCTCATCCACATCGAGCAGGACCTTCCCGGTTTTGCACCCTTTTTCGGCGCCTGGCTCTGCGAAGGGCCTTTGAACCTGGTTATCGATGTCGGCCCTGCGCGAACGGCAGGCCGGCTGATCGCTTCCCTGCGGTCACGTGGTTTGGCCCGGATCGATTACGTGCTGCTGACTCACGTCCATATCGATCACTGCGGCGCACTCGCCGCCCTTCTCGAGGCTTATCCCTCTGCGAAGGTCATCTGCCACGCCGCAGGTCTTCCCTTCCTCGTCAATCCAGAGAAATTATGGAAGGGGAGCCTGGCTGTCCTCGGCGAACTGGCCGAAGCTTACGGTGCGCCCGGCCCGATCCGGCCGGAAAAACTGATCGCCCATCCGGAGGCCGCCATCGAGGGCCTGACGATCGCCGAAACCCCCGGGCACGCCCTGCATCACCTCAGTTTCCTTTATGGCGGCCGCTTGTTCGCGGGGGAAGCCGCCGGCAACTACTTCAGGGTCTCCGGACGGGATTACCTCAGACCGGCAACCCCGCCGCGTTTCTTCCTCGACGTTTGCCTTCGAAGCGTGGACACGCTCCTCGCTTTCGAGGACCAGCCCATCTGTTATGCCCATTGCGGCTGGAACGAGCATTCGCGGCCCTGGCTGACCGCTTTTCGCGAACAGCTTCTGCTGTGGGCGGACATCATCCAAGCCGAACTGCGGCACGGTGATCGAGATGTCCTGGACAGGTGCGTCCGTGCGCTGCTCGCAAACGACTCGAATCTCGACGCCTTCGAGGGCATGGACCCGCCCACCCAGGCCCGGGAAAGGACCTTCATAGCCAACGCCGTCAAAGGCTTCCTCGGCTATTTCTCGGCCGGCATCCAGGTATGAAAGGGCACCGCGCTCCGACCGGGAGGATGGGTGATCTGAAGTTGGACCAGAAACAAAGGCACGGAATCCGCTGATCATGAAAAACAATGATTTTTTGGAGAAGGAAAATTTTCGAAGACTCATCGAAGCCGACGGCTCCGACCGGATCGAAGACCGGCTGAAGGTGGTCGACGCCTTTCTCAGTTCCGAAGAGCATATGACGCTCGAAGAGATCTACCGTCTCCTGGAAAGCAGGGGCGAAGATATCGAGCCCGAATTCGTGCGCCAATGCCTCCACCGTATGGTGGACCTCGGCTTTGCGCAGCGGAAGGAGTTCGCGGATCAGCCCATCCGCTACGAACATCGGCACCTGGGCATCCACCACGACCACCTGATCTGCACCAAATGCGGAAAGATCGTCGAATTCGCGAACGACGATCTCGAGAAGCTGCAGATAGCGATAGCCGCCCAGCACGGCTTTCACATCCTGCAGCACCGCCTGGAGATCTACGGCCTCTGCGATGCCTGTATGGCCCAGAGAAAACCGCTTATGCCCCTCTCGATGGCCAAACCGGGAGAAATCGTCGCCATCCGCGACATCCTGAGCGGCGCATTCTCGCGCGCCAGGCTGGCGGCCCTCGGGCTCCGCCTGGGAGACACCATCGAAATCATCAGCAATGCCGGGCAGGGGAATCTCATCTTCGCCCACAATTGCAGCCGGATGGCCCTCGGGCGGGGCATCGCCCAAAAACTTCTCGTCTCCCCGGTCACGCCCGAGACGACGCCGGTCTGCACCCAGCCCCTCGACTGAGGCCCGTTTTTCCGGGGGTCTTGTCCCACCATCCCCGTCGAGTGCGATTTCACCATGCGCCCCCCCTTCCTGCGCGAGAAACACTTGCATATCTTCCCTGAAATGCTATGGTGGAAAAAACGGTTTCAGACCCTTACAGCCCCCCTGGCCGCAGCGATGCGGCGCATACTGGAGCCCCTCAGGCGGAAACGGCCTCTTGTGATTCAACGGTGCATCGAGGATGCCTGAAACAGCCCCCCTATTTCTCAACAGGCGACTTTTCCCGTATTTCTTGCCGCTTCATGAACGTATCTCTGGACAGTTGACCATCGATCTCGACCAGACATCCAATCGGACCGGCCTCAACCCCCCTCTGGTGCCGGCGCCCCTCGCAGGCCAGGCAGGGCCCTGTAGGCTGGGCCCTCGGTATGCTGCAGCCAAAACAAGGAATCGCAGGCGCGGTGCCCCCCGGCAAAATCTCCGCGGCTGCGTTGCGGTGCGGTTTGTCGGATAAGAGTCCAAGCGTCAATCTTAGCCGTTGAGGAGGTGTCCTATGTCCAATGGAGAAAGCCCCAAAGGAAACCCCGGGGTCGTGGGCCTGGCAGGTTTCGGGATGACAACGATGATCCTCCAGTTCCACAACGTAGGATGGTGCGGAGTGGGTCCGATCGTCGCCCTCGCTTTCATCTTCGGGGGCCTGGCGCAGATGATCGCCGGATTTCAGGAATACCAGTCCGGCAACAACTTCGGATACAGCGCATTCGTCGCCTACGGATCCTTCTGGATCGCCCTCGGGATCATCTTTCTGCTCAACCACTTCAACATCTATCATTCCAGCACCACGGACACTGGATGGTTCCTGATCGGCTGGACGCTTTATACCTTCATCATGTGGATACCAGCCATGAAAATCCACAGCGCCATGGCCATCACATTCACTCTGCTCCTGATCGGTTTCATCCTGCTGGACCTCGCCCATTTCGGTTACCCCGGGATGGTCAAGATCGCCGGCTACGAACTCATGTTATGCGCCCTGTCGGCTTGGTACATGATGGCCCATGTGATCTTCGCCCAGGTCTTCGGAAGGGATGTCCTGCCGGTCGGAAAACCCTGGATCCGATAGATGCCGGCGCCCAGATGCCGAAGAACAGCGTCCGCAGCCGCCTCGACCGGAGCGGGGCGCATTGCAAGAAGTCCTAGGAGCACCGCCGGGAGCCCCGTGAAAAGGCATCCGGACAGCAGAAACCCGCAATTTCCAAGGAGGGGTAACATGTCATTGATTCGTGTCATCGCAATCCTCGGGATCCTGTTTCTGTCACCCTCGGCCCTCCGCGCCGACGAAACGGCAACCAAGGAAGAGTGCGTCGTCAAGTGCTACGAAGCTGCGGCCACCGTCACATCACAGGGGCAGGATGAGGCCGTCAGACTCCTCAACGACCCGAATGGGCCTTTCGTCTGGAAGGACTCCTACGTCTTCCTGATGGACATCAACGGGAAGATGCTCGCCCATCCGATGCAGCCCGAACTGACCAAATACGATCATGTTCTGCTGCTGACCGACCCCACCGGCAAGGCTCTTTTTGTTCATTTCGTGAACATCGCCAGAACCAGCGGCAGCGGCTGGGTCGATTACATGTGGCCCAAACCCGGCAAGACCACGCCGACAAAAAAGACGACCTTCATTTACAGGGTCCCCGACACCAATCTCTTCGTAGGCGCGGGTGTCTATGTCGCCGGAATGATTTATTGAATGAGATTTTTTTGGCCATATCAGGGAAAAGCAGTGCTTGTGCGGAGACGACCTGCAGGTCCGCCGCACAAGCAAACGCGCACATCGAAGCCGGGATGGTCAGAAAGGGCCTTTCCGGAGGAAAACTCAGAGGGGCATCAGGATCCGGAGCACCAGCGTATCCGGCTTCTCGAGCCTGACATCGATGTCGCCCCCGTGCTTGTTGATGACGATCTTGGAGAGCGGGAGGTCCGCCGTGTCGTAGGCCTTTTCAGACGAGATGAACGGGTAGAAGAAATGCTCGACATCATCCCTTGAAACGTGTTTGACGGGGTATTTCATCACCAGTTTGAGAACCCCCTCGGCTGCGGTGGTGCCGATAAAAAGCTCTCCTCCGTCCTTGATCTGGTTGATGGCCTGCTTGATCAGGGTCTCCAGGACGAGTTCGATCTGCAGGCGGTCGACGGTGATCTCGGGCACATCCGGACTGAGATCGAGCCGCACCGCGACGCCGCTTTCTCTCAGCTCGGACTCGACCGCGTTCAGGGCGTTCTCGACGAGCCCGTTGGGATCGTTCTTCGAAAGATACAGCTTGACCGGCTGGAGGTAGTTGAGGATCATGCGGAGGATCGTCTCCAGACGGCGAACCTCCTTGACGATGATCTCCACCTTCGCGCGGTTGGGATCGTGCTGATCCATCGAGGCCAGAAGCCGCCTCGCAAACCCGCCGGCCGACACCAGCGGATTGCGGATTTCATGCGCCAGCCGGGCGGAGACCTCCGTAATGGTCTTCTGCTCTTCGGCGCGCACCAGCTCTTCCCGCAGCTTGATCCGGCTGGTGACATCCATGATGATCCCGTCCGCCCCCTTGATCCGGCCATCCGGCGATTCAAACGGGATAGCGTGATCCATCACGTAGACCACATGCCCCTTCTTGTGCCGGATGCGGTACTCGGCCAGAAACTCCTGACCCTTATGAAGCGTTTTTTCACGGAGTTCTTTGACGATCTCGAGGTCCTCGCTGCACACGCAGTCCTTCAAGAGCAAAGCGGGGCAGCGGAATATCTCGGCCGGGCTGTAGCCGAAGATCTCGGTGACGAAATGGTTGACGAACAACACCTTCCCGTCCAGTGAAACGCGGTAGACGACCAGCGGCACGTTCTCGACCAGGGTGCGGTACTTCTCCTCCGACTCGATCAGGTCCGCTGTACGCTCCCTGACCAACTCCTCCAGATGATCGCGATGCCTGCGCAGCTCCTCCTCGGCCCGCCGTCGCTCGAGAAGCCGCCACATCCCTTGCATCAGCAGGGTGATCTGGCGGACGTCCGACCCGTCGTAATCGTCCGCCTTGTTGGCCACCCCCGCCAGGGCGACGATCCGGTCGCCTTCGAACACCGGGATGTTCATGTGCCGGATCAAGCGCGGATGCCCCGGCGGATACCCTTTCTTCCATGGGTTGGGGGCGCGGTAGTCATTGGTGATCACGGGTTTTCGCTGCCTCAACGCCTCTCCCCAGAGGCCCATGGTCTCCGGCGCGAACACGGTGGGTTTTGCCTCGATGGTGCACTCACGGGCCACCGCCGCCGACCAGGCGTGGATGGTCAACGTCCTGCCGTCCGCATCGACAAAGCCCACATATCCCATTTTGCTCTTCGTCAAAGAAACAGCCTGATCGAGGGCGAATCCGGCGATCTCCTGCATCGACCCTTCGCCCATCTGATTGAGTTTCAGCAGCGCCTCGAGGCGGGCCTCGTCAAGTCTCAGGGCGTCCTCCGTCAAATGGCGCTCGGTCAGATCCTGCAACGTCTCGATCGCGCCCATGATGACGCCGTCGGAGCGTCTCAGAGGCGCCGCGGTAAAAAACAGCCATTTGCCTTTTTTACCCAGCGATGGAAAGAACCGTTCGGCTTCCCAGGCGCCCTCCCTCACGACCGATGGACGATGGCAGTCCCCGTAATAGGCGGCCAACTCGGCCTCCGATGCCTGGTCCACGATCAGATCCGCCATGACCGGACGTTCGCCCGGATAGAAGGCGCGCCATTGATCCCTCGTCCCGATCATCTTCTCCGCAGGAATGCCTGTCAGGGTTTCACAGGCCTTGTTCCAGTGGGTGACGACATGTTCGGTGTCGATTACAAAGGTGGGAATCGGGCTTCCCTGCACGATCTCGACAAGCGTCTTTTCGCGCTCCCTGACCGCCTCTTCCGCCCGGCGGCGCTCCTGCATTTCTTTTTTGAGGTCCTCGTTCGCCGCCTCCAGCTGTGCCGTCCTCTCCCTGACCATCACCTCGAGGTGTTCACGATAACGCTGGAGTTCTTTTTCAATCCGTTTCTGTTCCGAGATGTCGCGCCCTTCCGGGATGAGATAAACGACCTCGCCCCGCTCGTCCCGGACCGGCTTCAGCGAAAAATCGATGCAGCGCAGCTCTCCGTCAGCCGCCGTATGGGTTACTTCGAACCGCACAAACTCTCCGGCAGCCGCTTGCTTTACGGCCTCTTTGAGCCGCTCCTGCAAAGGTTTCGAATGCCGCCACCAGGGCGTATCCCAGAACGGCTTGCCGATGACATCCGAAGGCCGGGCGCCAGTGAATTGCAGCGCGGTCCTGTTGGCCTCCACGAGGGTGCCGTCCGGGGTCAGAAGACCGATAAACTGGAAGGTCTGATCGAAAATCACCCGGCACTTCCGCTCGTATTCGCGCAGCGCCGCCTCCATTCTTCGCTGCTGCTCCTCATCGGGGCAGACCGTGCTCGAATCGGATTCCAGGGCCGCCAAACGGCCCCGCAATTCCCGCAAGTCACGCAGCAACTCTTCTTTGGTCTTCGCTTCGTCCTTCATGGCCACTACCCCCTCCGGGACAATCCCACCGCTCGATGGGACTTCTAACCGGGCTCCTTCAACCTAAACCTAATTGGTTTCCATCCGGAAATGATTTCCCGGAGAACCCGGTTTCCAATCCGGGAATGAGGAATTTTCTTCACACGCTGCGCGTGCTCAGTCCCACCGCTTCGCGGCGGGTCCCGGTTTCTTCACACCCTTCGGGTGCTCAGTCCCACCGCTTCGCGGCGGGTCCCGGTTTGGCCAATATCAAGGAAATCAATCGGTTGCGCGGAGGCGACCTGACGGTCGCCACGCAAGCAAACGCGCAGATTGACGCCAAGATTGGCCAAAAAACCATTTCCGGATGGAAACTCATTGCTATGGCAGTGCCGTAGCCTCAACACGAGCATGCTCATCGGAGGCAGACAAAATCTCAGCTGCGACAATTTCATTTCAGCTTACCATGCCTTCATGACGACGGCAAGGCCGCCCCGGGATCAAGACGGAGGCGGGTTGTCCGCGGAAGCGGTTTCTGGTATGATCTATCCCATTCGGGTTTTTCATCGGCAGCGTACCCGGCATTCGACCCCTCGACGCGGATCGGTATCGATCTTTCCAGAGGGAGGCTCCGGGAGCACAGGGCGATCCGCCCACCGCCCCCGGCAAAGGTGCTCAAAGGTGATCACGAACCCCCTTCTATCGGTCGGGCTTCTTCTCCTCCTCTGCTATCTCGGCGGTCGGCTCGCCAATCTGCTCCATGCACCAAGGGTGGGCGGATACCTTCTGACCGGGCTCCTGCTGGGCCCATCGGCTACAAACATCCTCCCAGAGCCTTTGATCCGCGGCGAACTGCTCGTCCTGACCAAGGCCGGGATGTCCCTGATCGCCTTCTCGATCGGCGGAAGCCTGATTGTCGAACGCATCCGGCGCCTCGGGAAGAGCATTTTCACGATCACGGCCTTTCAGGCCGCAGGCGGTTTCCTGGTGCCGGCCGCCTGTCTGCTCGGGGTGCTCCCCTTCCTCCTCGCCCCGCCGGAAGCCGATCCGGGTTGGTCGAGGATGCAGGTCGCCATGGCCCTTTTGATCGGGGCCGTCTGCGTGGCGACCGCATCGGGGGCCGTCCTCGGGGTCGTGAGCGAAATGCGGGCCGCCGGTCCTTTCACCACGGCCCTTCTCAGTGTCATCGCGCTCAGCTACGGGCTGACGATCCTCCTGTTCACCCTTTCCGTCGCCGTCGCTCAGACCCTCACCGGGCCGGGAGACGTCTCTCTCCAGGCTCTGCTCTCCAGGGCCGCCCTCCCTATCGCAAAGTCCCTGCTGCTCGGCGGAGCAGGCGCCGTCCTGCTCCTTCAGATCGGCCGCCTGATCCAGCAGCGCGAGGCTTACATGATGGTCGTTTTCGGCACCATCTTCAGCACGAGCGGCGTGGCGGACGCACTCGGCCTCTCCGGTCTCCTGGCCAACATGGTGGTCGGCTGCCTGATCGTCAATCTGGGGGGAAACAGGGAGTTTTTCAGGGCGGCCGAACAGATCGAGGAACCGGTTTTCAGCCTGTTCTTCGGGCTCGGAGGAGCGCACATGCAGCTTGGGGTGCTCCAATCGGCGGGTCCCCTGGCGCTCCTGATCGTGGTCGCTCGCCTGGCCGGCAAGACGGCCGGGACGTGGTGCGGCGCTTCGATCGCGCGGGCGCCCGACCCGCTGCGGCGCTACCTCGGGCTTGCCCTTTCTCCACAGGCGGGCTGGACCATCGGCCTCGTTCTGACCGCCGAAAACATCTTTCCCGTCTCGGAGATCGGCTCCATCCTGGTCAACGCGATCATCGGATCGGTCATCATCAGCATGATCCTCTGCCTGCCCCTGGTCCGTTTCGCGCTTCTCAAAGCGGGCGAAACCTCTTACGACGGGAGAAAGACATGAAGGTATCCCAGGCGCTCCAAACCATTGGCAACACGTCCTATCTGACAGTCGAGGAGGATTGCCCCCTCAAGGAGGTGGCGCGGAAGATCGCCGGTCTGGAGCAGGTCAGAGGCCTCTACCTCGTGGACCCCGAAGGCCGGCTGAAGGGTTCTGTGTCACTCGGAGCCCTGATCCGCAGCATCATGGCCATCCGCCGCCCGCATTCGTTCACGCGGACCCTCTCCCTGATCACCGCCGAATCCGTATCGGACATTGCCGACAAGCACGTGATCTATGCCCTGGAAGACGACGATATCGAGGAAGTCCTCGAAAGAATGGCTGCCCACAACATCAAAGAGATCCCCGTCGTCGACCGGGAACGCCGGATCATCGGGAACGTGGGGATCCTCCCCCTTTGGAACCTGGTCGAATCCGCGGCTTGATGCGCCCCGGACTGCGGAGGACCCCCGCGTGGGAATCTCCACCAGTCACATGCTCAAGTAGATATGCTCAAACAAAACAATTTCAAACACTTATAATTAACCATGGACGTGATCCCAGGCATGCGAATGGATTCGGTTGAATCATTTTTATTGCAATCATTTACCTTTTGTGCTGGAATGCAACTCTAAAGTATTTTATTGCTACCCTTCTTTCGCGCTATCAACTATTCATTTGGTTTTTTTCCTGCTACGGAGGAATCGTCCGCATTCCAAGTTTTGCAGAGAGTTGTTTGTTTATGACCCCGAATCGATCATTGCACATGATTCGATTCCGCATGACAAAGGACGCTTCTGGTAGGCTGCAGGGCATGGAATTCAAGCCCTTCGGAGGCCCTCGCTTTCAACCCGAATGGATGAGGAAGTCGAAAATGTGGAAGATGCTTTGTTTTCTGGCCTGCACGGCCCTGATCATCCCCCAGTTTTCCTGTGCAAACCCCCAACATGAATCGGAAAAATCCATGTCGACCGGGCCTTGTTCCTACCATTACTATGACGGCAAAGCCAAGATCGTGTCCATCGAACAGAGCCACGCACCCAAAGCAACCGGCGGCCCTTCATACCCTCAGCATGAAGTCAAATTCCTCTTCACCACCGATGAAACCTATGATCAAACCTATGCGGATATGGTCAGTCGGGAGCAATGGCTCACCCTGACCAACTCATGGCATCCAGGACCGGAGTTTATCCGGAAATACGGTATCGAAGTCGGGAAGACCTTCGACTGCAAGCTCGGCATCATCCAAAAAGGGGCCTGTACCCCCGTCGTTTTCGAGTTTCCTGACATCAACCGCAGTGATTACTTCGAAAACACCCAACGGTGATCGCCCATAAGTTCATTCCCTTCTGGGCCTGCACCGGCTTTCGAAAAATTTTCACAGATGGAACGAGCATCGATCGGGTTTTTTTAGAACGGCGGGCCGGCAAACCTGTCAATCGATATATTCATCCGGAAATGCGGACCTTTTGCCGCTGTATAGAGGAGCGGGCGTTTGCACGGAGGCGGCGCACAGGTCGCCGCACAGGCAACCCTGCAAATGGATCCCGAGATTGTCCGAAAAGATCGGTTTCCCTGGGGAAACCGATCAGCCTGCCTAAGCGCGTTTGGCACCCGGAGATGTTCATACGCCAGATCCCCGGTAAAAACCGCTGCAGGACGACCTTAGCGATAAGGGTGTTTCCAACCGTTTGAATCCTATTTTGATGGGGAGGTGCGACGATGAACAATCGAAGAAGAAAACAAGGCCTTTTTTCGCTGACCGGTCTCGTCATCCTGGCGGTGCTGTTGGTGCTTTCACCCAATCCCGCCTTTTGCGACGAAACCATCGATGAAATCAACGCCGCCATCGAGGCGGCCGGCGCCAACTGGGTCGCCGCGGAAAACCCCGTCACGCGCATGTCCCCTGAAGAGCGCCGCAAGCTCCTGGGGGCCATGGAGGATACGGCCGGCCCCGAGGCCGAGGCGTCCGCGGCAGCCCCCCGGGGGGCCGCCCTCCCTACGCAATTGGATTGGCGAAACATAGGCGGGTCGAACTACGTCAGTTCGGTCAAGAATCAGGGGGGTTGCGGCTCCTGTTTCTGCTTTGCGCCGGTGGCCGCCCTCGAGTCCAAGTACATGATCACCAACAGCCTTCCCGGCTCCACCCTCGACCTCTCGGAGCAGATCGTCCTTTCCTGCAGCACCGCGGGTGACTGCACCGGAGGCTATGCCAGCACCGCTTCGGACTTCCTGAAAAACACCGGCACGGCGGTCGAATCCTGCTACCCTTACACTGTAAGCAAAGGACCCTGCTCGAATGCCTGCACCAACTGGCAGGATGAAACCTATTACTTCACCAGTTGGAGTTATGCAAACAGCGGTGAAGTCGCCACCTCCACCGAGATCAAGAACGCCATCTATAACAACGGCCCCGTGGTCGTGTGGTACAAGGTCTACAGCGATTTTTACAGTTACAGCACCGGGGTTTACACCAAGACAAGCGGAACTTACGAAGGCAACCACTTCGTCCTCGTCGTCGGATGGAACGACTCGAACAATTCCTTTATCTGCAAGAACAGCTGGGGGTCTTCCTGGGGAGGCCTTGGCGGGTATTTCAATATCGGCTACAGCCAGTTGGCCGGTGACGTGCAGTTCGGATACTGGACTTACCAGTACGGCAGCGCCTACGGCCCCAGCGTCGACTGGTACGCCGCCTACCGGACCATGCTCCCTGTGCCCGGGGATCTCGCCCTCTTCCGCGCCTACCGCGACAAGGTGATGGAAGAGACCGCCTTCGGCCAGTTCTGCTCAGGCATGATCTACAACCAGGCGGACAACCTCCTGCGGGTGCTTTTGACCCACCCGAGGCTGCTGATCCAGGCCCGGCAGCTCGTCAAGGCCAACCGCGCGGCCGTTCAAAGCGTCGTGCAGGGGGGCTTCGGTACGATCGAAAACACGGATGAGGTCATGCAGTTCATGGGTGACGTGGCGGATTGTTCACCCCTCGACCTCCGGGTTTTTCTCAACCAGCTTGAAACCCAGATGCAGCGTCATCGGGCTGCCGGCGAACCGTTCCTCGGCTTTTTCCTCCAATAGCAATCGTTTTTGACCGGCAGCAGCAAGACAGGCGTGAAGGCAAGGCCCGCCCTTCCATGGGGCCTTGCCTTCACCCTTTTACGCATCGGTGCAATCGGATAGCGGTTTTCCCGGGGCATGCTGCTCCCCATTGCCCTCTCTGCCTCTCGGTCGTTTTGCCGCTTGACAGAATCCCCGCCTTCGTCTTACACTATTTACTCAAAATAATCGCCAGACTCGCTTCAACCTGGAAATCGCGCTGATGCACCGGTGTCGTGTGGCACACTACCCGGTAGTCGGAAGGTCTGCTGTGAAGTCCAGCCGGGTGCCCGCCCTCTTCCCCGGGATAGATCGGCGCCGGTCTTTCTGGTCTTGAAGCGAGACCGGGTTCCTGATCCTTGTTAGGAGCGGGAAACCCACTCAAGCATGTTCAGGCGCCTTACGAGGCTTAATAGGGAACCCCGTGCGAATCGGGGATGGGCCCGCCGCTGTAACTCCGCTCCGCTGCAACGCAGGGAAACCTTTCAGCATGCATGGACCACTGTTCCGCCTCAACCGGAATGGGAAGGTCGCTGGAAGGACGGGGAAGTCAGAAGACCTGCCTGAACACGAGGCGTAAGCCGCGACGGAAAGACGGCTGCCTCTGGATCTCTCGGATAAAAACAGGGCTATCCCCGGATCGAAACGTGATTCGGGGATTTTTTTTGGCATAAGATGCTATCGAGCCGCAGCCTGTTCATCGGTTTGTTCATCCTGGTCGCCTTCATGGCAAGGCCCGCGTCCGCTGGCGCGTTCCGCGACGCGCTGGGCAGAACCGTCACCCTGGATGGACCGCCCCGGCGGATCGTCTCCCTCGCCCCAAGCATCACGGAGATCCTGTACTTCCTCGGTCTGGGCGAACGGGTGGCCGGCGTCACCCAGTACAGCACCTACCCGCCGGCTGCCCTCGGCAAACCCAAGGTCGGGAGCTATGTGAACCTGAACATCGAGCGGATCATCAGCCTCGCCCCGGACCTCGTCATCGCCACGGTGGACGGGAACAGCCGGAGCGTTATCGAGACCCTCGAGGCCGCAGGCATCCAGGTCTTCACCACCAACCCCAGGAACCTATTCGAGGCCCTGGACACCATCGCGCTCCTCGGGCAGGTCTGCGGAGCCACCCGGGACGGGGCCGCCGCCGCGGAGGCCCTGAAGGTCCGCGCCGAAGATGTGGCGGAGAAGGTCCGCGGCCTGCCCCGCCCGAAGGTCTTTGTGCAGATCAATCTGCGCCCCATCATGACGGTCAACCGGGACACTTTCCTGAACGACCTCATCACCCTGGCGGGCGGCTCGAATCCCTTCAGCGAAGAGCCCTTCGCCTACCCCAGGATCAGCCTCGAAGAGGTCATCCGCCAGCGGCCCGACGTCATCCTGGTCTCGTCCATGGACCGCGGGGGCCGGTTCGAAGAGGCCCGCCGGGAATGGCTTCGTCTGGAGGACATCCCCGCCGCCCGCAACGGCCGCGTGCACCTCATCGATTCGGACCTCGTCGACCGGCCGTCGCCCCGCATCGTAGACGGCCTCGAAGAGGCGGCCCGGTTCATCCATCCGGAAATCCCCTGGGAGCGGCCATGATCCTGCATCGACGGGTGACCCCCGGCAAAGTCGTCTTCATCTCCATGGTTATGACCGGCATTCTCGCGGGGGCGATTCTCTTCTCCCTCTGGCTCGGCACAGCCGACATCCCCTTTTCGGCGCTGTGCCGCACCCTCCTGGGAGAGAGCACCGGGGGCACGACCGAACTGATCGTCCTCAAGGTCCGCCTCCCCCGTGTCCTGCTCGCCGGTCTCGTCGGTTTCGCCCTCTCTCTGGGAGGCGCCGTCTTCCAGGCGCTCCTCCGCAACCCGCTCGCAGAACCCTTCATACTCGGGGTGTCGAGCGGGGCCGCACTGGGGGCCATCATCGGGATCATGCTCGGCTTCAGCTTCCAGTTCGGCATCCCGGCATTCTCGTTTGCAGGGGCGCTGGTGACCATCCTCCTGGTGCTCCTCCTCGGAACCCGCAGGATGGGGATGGAGTCCTCGACCATCCTCCTCACCGGGGTGATCATCAACGCCTTTTTCACGGCCGTGATCATGTTCTTCGTCTCCACCTCCACGGACAGCCGGCTGCACACCATGCTGTTCTGGCTTTACGGGGACCTGTCGCAGAGCCATTTCGGGCAATCCGCGCTCATCGCCCCGGTCGTGATCCTGGCGGCGGTCGTCCTTTACGGCTTCGGCCGGGATCTGAACCTCATGACCCTGGGAGACGAAGCGGCCTGCCACATGGGGGTGGATGTCGAACGGACGAAGATACACTGTTTTCTGCTGGTCTCCCTGATGACCGGGCTGGTCGTCTCTCTTTCGGGTCTGATCGGTTTCGTCGGTTTGATCGTACCCCATCTCGCGCGCATGGCGTTCGGCCCCGACCACCGGCTTCTCATCCCCGTTTCGGCGATCGGAGGAGCCGTCCTCCTAATCGTCTGCGACACCTTCGCGCGGTGGGTGGTCTCGCCGAGCGAGCTGCCCGTCGGAGTCGTGACGGCCTTCCTGGGCGCCCCTTTTTTCATGATCCTTCTGCGGACACGAGGCAGCCAATGGAACCGATCCTGACCCTCGACACCGTGAGCTATCGCTATGAGGACACCTGGGCGATCCAGGGGGTCCGCCTGGAGGTCGGGGCCCGTGAACTCGTAGGGATCCTCGGCCCGAACGGATCCGGCAAGAGCACCCTCTTGAAGATCATGGGCGGGCTGCTCAAGCCGGAGAGCGGCGCGGTGCTCTATGCCGGCCGGCCTGTCGCCGCGTTCAAACGCAGGGAACTCGCGCAAAAGATCGCCTTCGTCGCTCAGGAGCATGCCTTCCGTTTTTCATTCAGTGTGCTGGAGGTCGTGCTGATGGGGCGTTCGCCCCACCTCAAACGCCTTCAGTTCGAGAGCGAACGGGATCTCGAGATCGCCCTGCAGGCCCTGCGCACCGTGGATGCCGAACGGCTTGCCGCCCGGTCGATCCACGAGCTGTCGGGGGGCGAGAAGCAGCGCGTTCTGATTGCCAGGGCGCTCGCCCAGGATCCCGAGATCATCCTGCTGGACGAACCGACGGCCTTCCTGGACATCAAATACAAGATGGAGATCTTCGAGCTGATCTCCTCGCTCGTGCGGGACAAACAAGTTAGCGTCGTGGCGGTCACGCACGACATCGACCTGGCCGCCCTGTACTGCAACCGCCTGGTCATTCTCGAAAACGGCCGTCTTTTCAGCGCGGGCACGCCGGCCGAGGTGGTCACCTCCGAGGGCATCAGCGCCGCGTACGACTGCCGCGTGCTGGTGGATAGAAACCCCGCCACGGGGGCTCCGCGCGTGAGCCTGGTCGGCAGGGCGGGGCGCTGCACTGGAGGCCCGGCCTGCGGGAAGGCTCCATCAACAGCGTATTGAGAAATCCCTTGCTTGCAGGCCGCTGAAAAACGGCCGGATGCAAGGCTTGCGAAACCCCGTGGAAGGAAGCGCACGCATCAGGGCTCCGCCGTGACACGGGATGAGCGTAACGCAGCAGACGGGCGTTTTTCGACGGCCTGTCAAAACCGCGTTTCCGGCCGCAGCAAACTCCCCGGGCCGTAGACGCGCCGGGAGGTTCATTCTATGATCGACATCTTTTTGAGCGGGGGTCCCATTATGTACCCGCTGCTCTTGTGCTCCATCCTCTCCTTGACGGTGGTCATCGAAAAGGCCCTCTTCTGGCTCAGAGAGGACCGGCGCCGCGATCAGAGCCTGGTCAACGAAGTCCTCGAGCTCTGCCGTACGGGGGATTGGGAGGGCGTCCGGATCAAGACAGCCGGGTCGAGGGATTACGTGATACGAATCCTCATCAGCGGCATCCTCCACCGGGAATTCTCCATGGCCAAGGCGATGGAAACCAGCGCGGCCGACGAGGTCAAGCGCATGCGCCGCTACCTGGGTGTCCTCGACACGATGATCACCGTCACGCCGCTTCTCGGCATCTTCGGGACGGTCCTCGGCATCATCGCCTCCTTCGAGGTCCTCGGGAACATGGGCATCGAGGAGCCCCAGGCGGTGACCGGCGGCATCGCGCAGGCGCTCATCACCACCGCGGCGGGCCTCGGGATCGCGATCTTCAGCGTCTTCCCATACAACTACTTCACCTCCCGCGTCGAAAATGCGGTTCTGACGATCGAGAAATACGCCACCAGCCTGGAGATCGTTTACGAGAAACTCACGCAGCACTGCCTTTCGGAGGGCCCCGGAAATGAGCAAAAGGCGCGGGTGCAGGCGACAGCGAATGGATAGCATATGAAAATCCCGCTCTATCATCAAAAAAGGGTCCGGGTGGAGATGATTCCGCTGATCGACATCGTCTTCCTGCTCCTGGTATTCTTCATCTATGCGATGCTCTCCATGGCGGTCCACCACGGGCTTCCCGTCCTCCTGCCTTCGTCGGAATCCGCCTCCGTCGAAAAGAGGTTGACCCTGTCCGTCACCCTCCAGCCGGGCGGCGCCCTCTTCCTGGACGAAGAACCCGCGACGCTCGAAGGCCTCGCCCCTGCGCTGGCGGAAAAAACCAGGAACGACCCGGATGCCGGCGTCCTCCTCTTTGCGGATCGAACCGTCCCCTACCAGGACCTCTTCGAGGTCCTCGACCGGATCAGAGAGGCCGGGATCACAAGGGTCTCCCTGCAGGCGGAGGCGGAGAAGGCCCTATGAAGAGGTTGATCTTTTCCGCTGCGGCGGCCCTGGCACTCCACGGCCTGCTCTTCTTCGGCCTTGGCGACAGGTGGTTGAAAACCGCTCCGGGCGCAAAGCGAGCGGCTCAGCCGCTCGAGCTGGCGCTCGAGGTCCCGCCGCCCGCCCCGGAAAAAGCCCCGGACCCCGCACCACCCGCTCCGAAACCCCCTTTACGAAAGCCGATCGCCGCACCCCCCAGGCCGCCGGAGCCGGTGAAACCCCGGGCATCGTCGCCGCCGCACCCCGTCGCTGCCGCAAAACCCGCCGCACCGCCTCAGCGGATCGAGTCCGTCCTCCCCGAACCGACGGAGCAGCCCCCGGCTGCGGCAGCCCCCGCAGCAGTGATGCAGACTGAAATCGTTCATCCCGCGCCTCCCAACTCTCCCGACCCGGTGGAACCGGAGGCGCAGACGAAAGCCGGGCCCGGCAGCCTGTCTTCCGCCGCTGCAGGCAGGGTGTTCAGGCAGAGCGACGTCGGCCGGATCGAGGGCATCCGCAAGGCCGTCCCCAGATACCGGGAAAACCCGCCGCCGCTCTACCCCAGCCTGGCGAGGCGCAGGGGCTGCCAGGGAACCGTGGTCATTGACGTCCTGGTGACCCCCGAGGGCCGTGCCGCCGATCTCAGGATCGAAGAGTCGAGCGGCTACGCTGTCCTGGATGACTCTGCCATGGCCGCGGTGCAGGAATGGATCTTCGAACCGGCAACGCTCCAAGGCCGCGCCATCCCGATGCGGGTTTCGATACCCGTCATGTTTTCGCTCAGAGATTAGCCGCGAGGCTGTAGCACCGAGACCGCCCGTAGCTGAACAACCGCCCTTGGCACACGACCGGGCCGGTGCTCCACTTGAGCGGGGACTGCTTCAGGTTCATTTTTCGCAGCCGTCCGGGAGGAAGACCCTCAAGGCGGCTGGAAACCTACAGAAAATTTCAAGGAACCGGAGGAACACCATCCATGCATTGGCAGGAAATCATGACCCAGATACAACCGCTCTCCGAGCAGTGGCTCAGCCGGGCCTGGGAACGGCTCGACAGCCTGACGAAGCCGCTCCGCAGCCTCGGAAAACTCGAAGAGATCGCCGCCCGCGTCGCGGCCATCCGGGAGGAGGCCAAACCCGATGTGACGAACCGCGAGGTCTTTGTATTCGCGGGAGACCACGGGGTCGTCGAGGAGGGGGTCAGCGCGTACCCCCAAGATGTAACCGCCCTGATGGTCCGGAATTTCCTTGCCGGCGGCGCGGCGATCAATGTGCTTGCGCGCTGCGCCGAGGCCCGCGTCAGCGTGATCGATATCGGGATGAAAACGGACCTCGCCGATGCCCAGGGCTTGATCCGCCGCAACGTCAGGCGCGCCACCGGAAACATCCTGCGGGAGCGGGCCATGACCGTTGAAGAGGCCGAGCGCGCCTTGTCCGTCGGGATCGAGACGGCGTTCGGCGCCTACGACCGGGGGGCGCAGATGATCGCCACCGGGGAGATGGGGATCGGCAACACGACGCCGTCTTCGGCCCTCTTTGCCGGGCTCCTGCCGGCGGCGCCCCTCGAGGTGACCGGCCGCGGAACCGGCCTCGAAACCGAACAGCTGCACCGCAAGGCCGCGATCATCGAAGAAGCCTTGAAGCGGCATCGGTTCGCACTGGCGGACCCCCTGAGCGCCCTTGCCGCCCTGGGCGGCCTCGAGATCGCCGGAATCTGCGGATTGTGCCTAGGCGGCGCCGCCAAAGGCCTCATCGTCGTCGTCGACGGCTTCATCTCGAGCGCCGGCGCGCTGGTGGCCATGCGCCTCTGCCCCGCAGTCAGGGAATACCTTTTCTTCTCCCATCTTTCTTCCGAAGCGGGCCACCGCATCTTCTACGAAAAGGAGGGGCTCGCGCCCCTCTTCAACCTCGACATGCGCCTCGGGGAGGGAACGGGTGCGGCCCTGGCCATGCAGGTCATCGGCAGCGCCGTGCGCATTTACAACGAAATGGCCACGTTCGAAGAGGCGGGCATCGCCCCGGGGGCCTGAGATGCAAGGACTCCGCTCGGCGATCCGCACCCTGACGCTGATCCCCGTGCCGGCCGGCGGCAGCGAGGACCTGGGCCGCGCCCTGCCGTGGTTCCCCGTCACGGGCCTGATCCTCGGCTCGGCCTTGTACGCGGTCGATCTCGCCTTCCGCCAGTTTCCGCTGACCCCCTGGCCGGCCGGCACAGCCCTGCTGATCGTCGCCCTGCAGACCGTGCTGACCCGCGGGCTGCACCTGGACGGGCTGGGCGACTGGGCGGACTCGCTGGGGGGGTATCTGGACCGGGAGAAGCGGCTGGCCATCATGAAGGATGTCCATATCGGCGCCTTCGGGGTCGCTGCCATCGGGCTCGACCTCCTGGCGAAATGGATCGCCTGCGAGAGGCTCGTCTCCGCCGGCAGAGCCGCGTTTCTCATCCCCATTGCGGTCCTCTCGCGCGGCATGCTGGTCTGGCTGATCACCACCCTGCCCTACGCCCGCGCCGGCGAGGGGATGGGGCGTCCCTTCGTTCAGGGGGCCACCCCCGGCCGGTGTGCCGCGGCCCTGGCGATCTGCCTGTCGGCGTGCCTCCCGTTCGGACTGGCCGGAATCGGGTTTTTCGTGCTGGCCTGGGCAACCGCCGTGCTGCTCGGGCTCCGCTGGCGGCGGAGCTTTGGAGGCATCACCGGCGACCTGCTCGGCATCGCCAACGAAGGGCTGGAAATCGTCCTTCTTCTGGCCGGCGCCTGGTTCGTGAGCCTTCCCTCTTGACGGCCCTGATGAGGGTCTTAAAACCAGTGACGACTCAAGGATGTCCTTCTGGATTGCTGGACGACTGGGCCTTCCACCGTTCTTCCCTTCGTGCACTGCGCTTTCTCCCCACGCGGAAGATGGTCCTGGTGCGGACCTGCAAAAGGCCCCTCGGATACCCAAACTTCTGGAGCAGTTGATTCAGCCTTGACAATGCCCTACAATTCTGCAGCAGAGGCTTGCTGAACCGTTTTTCAGGGGTGCTGCGGCCGTCGACCGGCCGGCCTTTGCAGGGCGCGCTTCACACCGGGGCACCGGCGGGGAATGAGCGGGCGCTGCCGCAGCCGCCCGCAGAAAAGCCGGTGAACGTGCCGGGGGCCCAGGGCTCTCCATAACCGCCCTCCGAAACTCACCCTCGAACAGGATGTTCTTCATGGACAAGACAGAAGCGTCCTCAGCGCGAGACCCGGCTCCCGGGGGCAACCGTTTGGGCACCTTCGGCGGCGTCTTCACCCCCTCGATTTTGACCATCCTCGGGGTGATCATGTTCATGCGGTCCGGCTTCGTCGCCGGCCAGGCAGGCATCTTCCAGGCGCTCCTGATCCTTCTGCTGGCAAAGAGCATCACCACCCTCACTTCGCTTTCCATTTCCGCCGTTTCGACCAACACCCCGGTCGCAGGCGGCGGCGCCTATTTTCTCATCTCGCGCGCCCTTGGCCCGGAGTTCGGAGGGGCCATCGGACTGGCGCTTTTCCTGGCCCAGGCCGTCTCGGTGCCGTTCTACATCCTGGGGTTTTCGGAGGCCCTGGTGCGCACCCTTCCAGCGCTGGCCCCCTACTACAGAAGCATCGCCCTGTCGACCGGCCTGGTCCTCTTCACTATCGCCTACGTCGGAGCGAACTGGGCCATCAAGACCCAATACCTGATCATGAGCGTGCTGGCCCTGTCCATCCTCGCCTTCATGGGAGGCGCCGTCCTCCATTTCAAAACGGAGACCTTTCTGGAGAACTGGCACGCCCCGATCCCCGCCGGCCTCTCCTTCTGGTCCCTCTTCGCCATCTATTTTCCCGCCGTTACAGGGATCATGGCGGGGGTCAACATGTCGGGCGATCTGAAGGAGCCCGGCCGCTCGATTCCGATCGGGACCTTTGCGGCGATCGGCGTCGGGCTCCTGATCTATGCCCTCCAGACCCTGCTGCTCGGAGGGGCGCAGGTTAGGGACGAACTGGTGGCGGCCTCCTACGAAACCATGGCGCGACAGGCCCTTTTCGGGGCCGGCTTCCTGGTCTCGGCCGGCGTCTTCGCCGCCACGCTCTCGAGCGCAATCAGCTCATTTCTCGGAGCACCGCGGGTCCTGCAGGCCATCGCCCGCGACAGAATCATCCCCGCCATCCAACCCTTCGCTGCCGGTTCGGCCCGGCGGGACGAGCCGCGGCGCGGACTCCTGCTGACCCTGGCCGTCACCGTCCTGATTATCATCCTGAGCGGTACGGACTCGAAAGGCAAAGCCTTCGATATCCTGGCGGCGGTTGTCACCATGTTCTTTCTCTACACTTACGGCATGGTGAATCTCGCCGCATTCATCGAATCCTTTTCGGGGAATCCGTCCTTCAGACCCCGCTTCAAATACTACCACTGGCTGCCGGCCCTCTGCGGCGCCGCGCTCTGCGCGGGGGCCGCGTTCCTGATCGATCCCTTCGCGGCCGGCGTAGCGGTCGCTGCGCTCGGCGCGATTTACACCTTGCTTCGACGGCGCGTGCTCAGGGTTCATTTCGGGGATGCACGCTGGGGGTTCCTCTATTCGCGGATCCGTCAGAACATGCTTCGGCTGGCCAAGATGCCGGCGGACCCGAAGAACTGGCGGCCTACCATCCTGGTGCTCATTGGAAACCCGGAAGAGAGACGGACCATCGCCCTCTATGCCTTGTGGATCGGGGCGGAACGGGGACTGGTGACACTGGCGCGCGTCCTGGTTGGAAACCTGCAGGAATTGAAGAGCCGCCGCCTGACGGCGCTCGAACAGCTCAGGCGTTTCCTGGGTGAAAACCAGTTCGAGGCCCTTTCGACGGTTGTAGTGAGCAAGACGCTCGACGACGGACTTTCCACCCTCATCCAGGGCCACCCGTTCAACCCGCTGCGCCCGAATATCCTGCTCATGGGCTGGTCGTCGGATCCGGAGCGGGCCGGCTATTTCGTCCGTCATCTCCAGTCGGCGCTGGCCCTCGATATGAGTCTCGTCCTTGTCAAAGATAAAGGCCTGCCACGCAAAGACCGTCCTCACAGGATCGATGTCTGGTGGAGGGGGCAGAGAAACGGCTCCCTGATGGTCCTGCTCGCCCATCTGATCCACCTGAACGGGGAATGGTCCGAGGCCCGCATTCGGCTTCTCCGCCTCATACCGGACGAGGCGGGCAGGAAGCCTTCGGCCGACGCCCTGAGGGCCCTGCTCGACCGCGCCCGAATCGAGGCGGAGCCGGTTGTGCTCGTGTCACAGGCGCCTTTCCCCGATGTCTTGAAGCGGCACTCGGGGGATGCGGCTGTTGTGCTGCTCGGGTTCAATGTCCCTGAGGAAAAAGCGGCCACCGAATTTCAGGCGAACTTCGAAGGCATGCTCGCCGAACTTCCCACCTCCTTACTCGTCTGCTCCTCAGGAGAGGCTGATGTCTTCGTGTGACAAGCAGTTGTCCGGAGATCAAAGGCCACGGCGAACTGGTCTCCAATGCCATAGAAGCGGATCCCTCTGCAAATAAATCAGGCGGTTTTCTGGGAGGCCCTGCAGACGAGGCAACACAAGCAGACAGGCAAGCTGGCGCCGATATAGGAAAAAAGGACCATTTTACGCCGGGGAAAAAATGGGGACGGCGGGGCGAATCGTTTGAGCGGCACGCGGCAGGCGAGCCGATGCTCCTCAGGGCAGCCGCCGCGTCTCTCCGTGCTGCAGTACCCAGAACACATCGCCATCCAGCCCTCTTTCGGCCAGCGCCTCTGCCAAACGGACAGGCGGCTCATCCAGCGGTTCGTCGGTCAGGATGAAGGTCCCCCAGTGGATCGCCACCGAGCGGCGGGCTGCCACATCCAGATGCACCTGCACCGCTTCTCCAGGATCCATGTGGTGGTCCCGCATGAACCAGCGCGGCTCATAGGCGCCGATCGGGATGGCCGCCAGATCGAAAGGCCCCAACCTGCGGCCGATCTCCTTGAAACGCTCCGTGTAGCCGCTGTCCCCGGCGAAGAAAAAGGCGAAGCCGGGGGATCTGACCACCCATCCCGCCCAGAGGCTTTGGTTCTTGGAGAACAAGCTCCGTTTGCTCCAGTGCTTGACGGGGACCGCGGTCAGGGCCGCCCCGTCTTCGGTGTGGGTTTCCCACCACTCGAGTTCCACCACACGCTGCACCCCGAGATTTTCAAACCACCGTTTGAGCCCTTTGGGGACAACGAAAAGGGTCCTTTCGCCGCCCTTTCGGGACAGCAGTCCCTCGATGCTCCCGACATCGAGGGAATCGTAGTGGTCATGCGACACCAGGACAAAATCGATCGGGGGAAGATCCGAGAGGGCGAGACCCGGGGGCGCCACCCGCCGCGGACCCGCCCACTGCACCGGAGAGGCCCTCCTGGAGAAGTGGGGGTCCGTCAGGATGTTACGGCCGTCGATCTGAAGGAGCAGGGTCGCATGCCCGATCCACGTGACGGTGTTGACCGAGCGGTTGCCGCGCAGAAAATCCGGATCGTTCCGCGCAAGCTCGAAATGGTAATCCTCCGCCGAGGGAATGTCTTTGAACAAACGCTCCCAACGCCACTGGATGAAATCGGTGAAGCCTTTGTCATCCTTGCTGCTTTCCACACGCTGCCCCTCTGCGGCGCAGCCGGTCCAAAGGACGGCGCCCAGCAACCACAGCATCATCCATCGACCCGCCATCCTTCGCCCTCCAGCTCCCCCGACCGCCGCTTCGATCCGACCTCTTTCACCTTCAAAGCCCCGAACGGTGCTTCCACGTCAAACCGCGCCCTGTCAACAGGTTCCCCCGCGGGCACACATCCCGGCGATCAACGGACACTGCAGCCGGGACGCGTTACCTTCCAAATCAATCCCCATGCAAGATAGCCCTTTTTTCACAAATGACAAGGGTTGCTTCCCTTGGACCCTTGCCGGCGCACGACTCCGGCCTGCCGGCCTGCCGCATAAAGTTCAACCTGCCGCCTCCTGCGAGAACGCCTCTCGGCTCACGTGCCTTCAGGGATTCAAGCCCCAAGTTCGTCCAGGAGGCCTTTCAGCTGCACTCCTGCAGGAAGTTCGACTCACGAGCGCATGCAGGGGCGTTTCGGCTGAGCTCTCTCCGGGGATTCATTCCATGAGCACGTGCAGAAGCGCCATCCGGATCTCTTCCACCCGTCCCGGGTCTTCCACCTTTTGGCCCTCCAGATCCCGGACGTAGAACACATCGGCGATCTGGTCCCCCTTGGTCGAGATCTTGGCGATTCGGATGTCGAGTCCGAGGCTGAAAAGCGTATGGGTGATGCGATACAGGAGCCCGATCCGGTCGTCCGCGAAGACCTCCACGACCGTGAAAAAGTCCGACGCGCGATTGTCCACACCCACCTCCGGCGGGTGTGCCGGCTTTCGCTGAACATCCAGGACCGAACGGCTCGCCTTCTCTTCGAGACGGGGACCGAGCGGCAACCGGCCGCTGAAGACCCTTTGCAGGTCCTCTTGGACCCTCTGCCAGATTTCACCGGTACGAAGGGGGTCGAGCGGGTTGGTAACCCTGAAGATGTCGAGCGCGGTGCCATCCCGCCAGGTATAGATATAAGCGCTCAGGACATTGATGTTTTCGAGGGCGAGCACGCCCGCCATATCGGCAAACAGGCCTGGGCGGTCCCGGGCCGCGAAGGTGATCTCCCAGCAATCCTCCGCCTCGTCTTTCCGGAAGGTCAACGCAAAAGGATCGATCACACCCCCTCCCGCCCCGCTTTGCATCTCGAGGGCCGTCTCGACATCCCGCAGGATCTCGGCCGACGTCCTCTCGAGCAGATAGCGATGCGGCATGTTTTCGATGATCCTCTCGACGCGATCCGGGTCCATGTCCTTCGAGAGGCGCTGCCGAAGCTCGAGGCGGGTCGCCTCCATCCGTCTGGACGCATCGGCGCTGGCCAACTCGCCTCTTTCGAGGATGTGCAGAATCTTGAAGAAGAGTTCCCGCACCAGGTTCGCGATCCAGTCGGTCCAGGCGCGCGGGCCTGTCGCCCTGGAATCGGCCCAGGTCAGGAGATAGAGCATTTTGAGGCGCTCGATGCTCCCGATCCCGCGGGCGCATTGCACGACGATCTTCTCGTCGTTCAGGTCCCTGCGGGTGGCGGTTTCGGCCAGGAGCAGGTGATTTCTCACCAGGAAAAGGACATCCTCCCCGGCCTTCATCGGGTAATCGAATCGATCGAGGATGGTGCGGGTGATCCAGGCCCCTCTCAACGCATGCTCCGGACCGTCCTTCCCGATGTCATGGAACAGCGCCGCCGCAAAAAGACTGCGCTTGTCCTTTATTTCCTCGAAGATCGTCGTGAGCAGGATATCGCCCTGCTGTCCTATCGTCTTCAGGCAGGACACCGTCTGGAGGACGTGCCGGCCCACCGGGTAGATATGGTAGGCGTCGAACTGCACCTTGTCCCGCGTGCGGCCGAGCTCCGGTATGAAGACGTCCAGGAAGCCTGTCTCGAACATCTCATCGAGTGCCGGCTGCCCCCGGGGGGATTCGCTTATGCCGAGAAAGCCCTCGACGGCCTCCGGCGCACAGCGGTAGGCGTCGTCCACGAGATAGGAAAATTCGCGCACCAGCCGCCGCGCCTCCATCGAAAGGGGATACCCAAGGCGGCAGCTCTCTTCGAAGATCTCCATCAGGAGAAGCGAACGGGTCAAGACGGCCATCGCCCCATCGAAGCAAAGGGCCTCTCCCTCGAGGTGCAAGCCCGGCCCGAGATCGTCCACGACCGCTTCCTTCGGTGAGGGTCCTCCCTTTGGCAGATGCGTTCTCAGAAAGGCCCTGTACAGCGATTTGATCGAGGCCATCGCCGCGTGCAGCCGGCCCATGAACTGCTCGACCGCGGCCGAATGGACCCAATCTCTGAAACCTTCCATGCCGGCGATCTTCTCCTGATACTCGAAGGAGAGGCGGTCGTTCTTTCGGCCGGTCAGGAAGTGGAGGAGGTTGCGCGTGCGCCCGATGAGTTCCAGGTCGGCATCGAGCCCTTGGAACTCGGCGGTTGAAAGCCTTCCCTGATACTCCAGGTCCCGGGGGACCCGGAGGCCGAAAAAGACCTTTCCGAGCCAGAGCATGGCATGGTAATCCCGCAGCCCGCCCAGGCCCTCCTTCAGATTCGGCTCGAGGAGATAACTCGCATCGCCGTAAGTCATCTCACGGATCCGCGCCTGATCCTCGATCCAGTGCCTGAAGGCCGGGGCCCGTTTGCGAAGCACCTTGTCCTGCATCTTCGCGAGCAGGACGAGATACAGGGGGGAATCCCCGCAGAGAAACCGCGCATCGAGCAGTGAAGTCAACACCTGAAAATCGTCTCTCGCAAGCGCAACGCAATCCGCGACCGTCCGCACACCATAGCCGAGGTCCAGACCGAGGTCCCAGAGCGGGAAAAACACCTCGTCTGTCAAATCCTTCGCCGAAGCCGGGACCTTGCGGCCAAAGAGGATCAGGATATCGATGTCCGAATGCAGACATAAATCCCCCCGGCCATAGCCGCCGACCGCGACAAAGGCTACAGGGCATTTTTCCTTGAAAAGCGACCGGCCGATTGGACTGTCCTGCAGCGACCGCCTGAAGTACTGGTCCACCGATTCCGTATAACGCTCCGGAAAATCCCGGCCGCATGTCCCCCCAGCCAGGCCGCCAAGCAGTGCCTCCCGGCCGCTCTTCAATTCTTCGGAAGCCCGTGTCATAACCACCTCTCGCCGCTGCCGCCGCAGATCGACCGAAAAGGCCCTTTCCGGCCGGGCGCTATCTGGTATCCATCCGAAAATGATTTCCCGGTAGAACCCGGTTTCCAAGCCGGAAAGGAGGATTTTTATCCAATATCAAGGAAATCAAGCGTTTGCGCGGAGGCGACCTGCAGGTCGCCGCACAAGCAAACGTGCAGATAGACGCAGAGATTGGCTAAAAAGACCATTTCCGGCTGGGAGCTAGATGGCGTCCTGTCCCCGCTCCCCGGTCCTTATCCGGACCACCTCCTCGACGGGGAGGATGAAGATCTTCCCGTCGCCGATCTGACCGGTATGCGCCTTTTCCTGGATCAGCTTCACCGCATCGGGCACCAGGTCGGCGGTGAGGACGATCTCGATCTTGAGTTTGGAGACAAAGTCCACCTGATATTCCGCGCCCCGGTACACCTCCTTGTGGCCCCGCTGCCTGCCGAACCCCTTGACCTCTGTGACGGTCAAGCCCTTGACCCCCAGACCGGCCAATCCCTCTTTCACCTCATCCAGTTTGAACGGTTTGATGATCGCCTCGATCTTTTTCATGGTTCATTCTCCAATCCCGAAAAGGTTGATTATAGGTTATACCCCGTCTCGTTGTGGAGGCTGACGTCCATCCCGCGCACCTCTTCTTCGGCGCTGACCCGCAGACCCATCAGCAGATCGATGACCTTGAGGATGACCCACGTCAGCACGAAGGCATAGACGACGGTGGCGGCCACCGAGAGAAATTGGATCCACAATTGGCCCGGGTTGCCGAAGAAAAGCCCGTCCCTCCCGGCCGGATTGACGGCCGTGCTTGCGAAGAGCCCTGTAGCCAAGGCCCCCCAGGTCCCTCCGAGCCCGTGGATGCCCACCACGTCCAGGGAATCATCATAACCAAGCCGGGATTTGAGCAGGATCCCCCCGTAGCAGATGACGCCGCCCAACCCCCCGATGATGATGGCGGAAAGAGGCCCCACGAAACCCGAGGCAGGCGTAATCGCGACCAGCCCCGCCACCGCCCCGCTCGCAGCGCCCAGCGTCGTCGGCTTGCCGCGATGCACCCACTCCATGAAGGTCCAGCTGAGGGCCGCGACCGCTGAAGCGACATGCGTGACAACAAAGGCGCTCGCCGCCAGGCCGTTGCCGCTGAGGGCGCTCCCGGCATTGAAACCGAACCACCCGAACCAGAGCAGCGCAGCCCCCGTGATGGTCATCGGGACGTTGTGAGGGATGTAGGCTGTCTCCCCCCAGCCGAGGCGGCGCCCCAGGATGATCGCCGCAGCGAGCGCCGACACGCCGCTGCTGATGTGCACGACCGTCCCCCCGGCAAAATCGAGCGCCCCCATCCTGCCCATCCATCCTCCCACGCCCCAGACCCAGTGTGCCAACGGGTTGTAGACCACCGTCGCCCAGATGAGGATGAAGAGCAGAAAGGCGCTGAATTTCATGCGCTCCGCGAAGGCGCCCGTGATCAGCGCCGGCGTGATAATGGCGAACATGCATTGAAAAATCATGAAGGCCAGATGCGGGACCGTGGTCCCGTAGTCCGCGCTCGGCTCCATGCCCACGCCTTTCAGACCGAACCAGTCCAGGCCGCCGATAAGCCCGGCATGGTCGGGGCCGAAGGCCATGGTGTAACCCCAAAGCACCCACTCGAGCGTCACCACCCCCAGGATGATGAAGCTCTGCATCAGGGTCCCCAAGATGTTCTTGCTGCGCACCATGCCGCCGTAAAACAGCGCCAGCCCGGGCGTCATCAGCATCACCAGGGCCGCAGACATCAAAACAAACACCGTATCTCCCACGTTCATAACTTGCCTCCTCCTTTTCCAAATGTTTTTAAAAGGCAAAAGCAAGCGTCGTGCCAGACTGGATCTGGCTAAAAAAGACATTCAAAAAGCAAAAATTTCAGTATATTGCATCTAAACAACAAGGCGGGCCCGCATCACACGGTATACTGATTTGTAGAAAAACAGCGTTGTGTATACATTTTTGTATGATTATTTCCGATCCATACCTTCCTGCCCGGATTCCTTCGTTGACAATCCTCCGCCGCAGGGCCTATCATCGAGGACAAACCAGCGGGTCCCTTCTTCCTGCTGGGCGAAATCCTGTCGCCTTCGCCGGAGACCCGGGACCGGGGCCGTTCAAGCCATCACAAAGGGGATCGTTTTCATGAAATTGATCAAAGCCATCATCAAACCGTTCAAGCTGGACGAAGTCAAAGACGCGATTCTGCAGCTGGGAGTCGGGGGAATCACCATCACCGAAGTCAAGGGGTTCGGGCGGCAGAAGGGTCACAAGGAGATCTATCGCGGGGCCGAGTATGTCGTCGATTTTCTGCCGAAGACGAAGATCGAGGTCGTCGTCCCGACCGATCTGGTGCCGCGGGTCATCGAGGTCATCAAAGAGAAGGCCTACACCGGCAGCATTGGAGACGGCAAGATCTTTGTCCTCCCGGTCGAAAAGGCCATTCGCATTCGCACGGGGGAGGAGGACACGGATGCCATTTGAGGGCTGTTTCCGCGCCGTTTGAGCTTTCGCCGTCCGTGGATAACGGTGCTTTTTCCCCTGCGCCGGCCGGCGGTTTTCCCCCGCCCGCATCGCTCCGGCACCCGGACAGGGCCGGGGCCTGCAGATCCAAGGCCGCGCTGCCCTGATCGACCATGACCTCCAAAGATTTAAGCACCCAAACCGGCATCGTTTCGCGGTTCGTCTCCGACCGGACGGATCTGGTCCGTAAATTCATTCCATTGAAGAGCGGATTCCGTTTCTGCCAGGCCTACACGGAGCTCGTGGATCGGTTCACCCGCCGCCTCTTCTTCGAGGCCGGCCTGAAGAAGCGCGCGCGCGAACCGCGGAACAAGCCCTTCATCATCCTCGCCCTCGGCAGCTATGGCCGGAGGGAACTCTGTTTCGGCTCGGACATCGACTTCATGGTCATCCACGAGGGCCGTGAAGACCCTGAACTGAACGAGATCATACCCCGCGCCCTTTACCCGCTCTGGGACGCCCACCTCGAGGTGGGGCACGCGACGTTGACGATCCCCGCCTGCATCCGCCTGGCCATGGAGGATTTCACGGTCCTTACGGCCCTTTTGGACGCCCGGCCGATCCTCGGGTCGCGCCCCTTTTACGATCTTTTCGAGCATGCGTTCCTCTCACGTCTCTTTCGTGAACGCGAAAAGATCCTCAAGCACTTCATGGCCGCACGCCGAAAACAGGAGGAGCAGTTTCGCACCGAGGCCTTTTTCGTCGAGCCGGACATCAAGGAAGGCCCGGGGGGGCTCAGGGACCTGCATTTCATGAACTGGATGGCAAGGATCTATTTTTCCTGCGTCCGGTTCAGCCAGATCCGTCGCTTTGCC
Source organism: Desulfatiglans anilini DSM 4660 (assembly GCF_000422285.1). Classification (NCBI taxonomy): domain Bacteria; kingdom Pseudomonadati; phylum Thermodesulfobacteriota; class Desulfobacteria; order Desulfatiglandales; family Desulfatiglandaceae; genus Desulfatiglans; species Desulfatiglans anilini. Next base: position 10,414 of record NZ_KE383814.1, on the reverse strand, counting down.
GTCTTCTCGCACTTCGATCTCTATACACTCGCCCACTCGAAGAGCTTTCTTCTCAAGGTCCGCAACCAGCTGCACTTCCTCGCGCAACGCAAGGAGGACCGCCTCCTGCTCGCCTATCAGAAGGATCTGGCCGACCGCCTGGGCTACACGGACGATCCGCACCTGAGCGCACCGCTCAAGTTCATGAAGGACCTCTATCGGCACCTGAACCGCATCCGATACGGATACGAAGCCTTCCAGGTCAAGGCCCTCGACATCATCCACCCATCCCCGGCCGAGGAGAACCCATCCATCGGCCCGTTTTTCCAGGTGACCAAGGGGAATCTCGTCCTCCGCCAGGACGTGTCGCTCAAGACCGACCCCAGTCTCATCCTGAAGGCCCTCGAACAAGCGAACGAACAGGGCCTCTTCTGGGGGTCCGGCCTGATCTGGGAGGCTCGGCGGATGATCGCCCGATCGAAGCGCCGTCTCCTGGGCCTCCAGGACGCCCGCCCGGCGCTCCTGCGCGTCCTCAGCCGCCCGCGCAACCCGAAAATCATCCGTCTCGCGCTCGAAATCGGGCTCCTGGAGCTGTTCATCCCCGAGTTCAAGCGGATCCGCAACCTGCCCGAACTCGGCTTCTACCACGTCGACACGGTGGATATCCATTCGCTCCGCACGGCGGAGGTGCTGGAACAGATGTCCGAAGGGGCATACGACGAACGGTGGCCCATCTTCCGTGCGGTCTTCGAGAACCTCCCCCATCCGGAACGTCTGTTTCTGTCCGGGGTGCTTCACGATGTCGGGAAAGGGTATCCGGACGATCACAGCGTGAAAGGGGCGGCGCTGGTTCGGCCGATCCTCCGGCGCTTCGGCATCGATCGCGCGTCTGCAGAGGCCGTCGCCGCCCTGGTCAGGCACCACCTCCTGCTTGCCCGCGTCTCGCAGCGCCGCGATCTGAGCGACGAGAAGACCTCCGTTCAGACGGCACAGACCGTGCAGTCCACCGAACTCCTCGACATGCTCTTCCTCCTCACCGCGGCGGACAGCTTCGCCACGGGCCCGATGGCGCGCACGGAGTGGAAGCTCCACCTCATCACGGAGCTCTATGCGAAGACTCGGCGGATCCTCGAGAAGGACACCCTCGCAACCCCCCACGCCACCCGCCGATTCACCGAACAGAAAAAACAGGTCCTCAAATCCCTCAAAGGGCGCTTCCCGGCCCGGGACGTGAGAAGGCTCCTCGAACAGATCTCCTCGCGCTATTTCATCGGCACGCCCATCGAGGACGTGGTGGCGCAAGTGGCCCTCGCCCTCGATCTCGGTGAAGCCCCCTTCGCCTGGTCCGTGCGCAAGAGAGCGGATGCGCCGGTGACACGCATCCTCCAGTGCATCCGGGATCGGAGGGGGCTTTTCAGCGACATGGCCGGGGTTTTCACGCTCAACAATATCGGGGTCCTTTCGGCCCAGATCTTCACCCTCAAGAACGGACTGGCCTTCGACATTTACGAGGTGACCAATCCCCTCGATCCCCTGCGGGAGGACGAGACCTGGGGGCGTGTCAGGGAGCAGATCACACAGGTGCTGCGAGGCGAGTTCTCACTGGATGAGCGGATTGCGAAGAAAGAGGAAGGGCAGCTTTCCCAGACCGTCTCATGGATCACCTGGCCCAGGTCGGTCCAAATCGACAACGAGGCCTCCGATTTTTTCACGATCGTGGAGGTCGCAGCGGACGCCCGGATGGGGCTTCTGTACCGCCTCGCCAAGGTCCTGACGGCGCACGGGCTCGACATCCGCTTCGCCACCGTCAACCGGGACCAGGAAAAGCTGCTGGGCGTGTTCTATGTGCAGACCCCGGAGGGAGAAAAACTCTTCGACCCCCTGCCGATCGAAGAGATCCGCAGGGCGATCCGGGAGGTCACCCAGTAACGCCGCCCGCAGACGCAGGCGGGACCGGGGCCGTAAGCCGTCTCAGATATCGTCCTGATTTTTTAACGTGCTTCCATCCGGAAACAGGTCGTGCCGGACCACCATTTCCGGACCGATACTAAAGAACCCTGGCGGCCTTCTCAATAGCCGCGATGATCTTCGGGATCTGGTCGTCCATCCGGATCTGAATCGGGATGGTCAGGCAGCGCGAAAGCCGCTCCGCGGTGCGCGGCAGGGCATCGGGGTCATAGGTGCAGCGCGTCGCGCCCTCGGGCGTCCTGAAGGGATACCCCGACCGGAAGGGCGTTTTTCCCCCCAGGAGATGCTCCCAGTGTCCGTAATAATGCCAGGTGTTGTCGTACCAGTAGACGGGCGGACACCCGGCCTCCTTCATCACTTGGGCAAAGGATCGGGCCTGCCCGGCCGTCGGAAGCGAAAACATCAGGAAGGAACCGATATCCCCATCGGGGTCGGGGGATGAGCGCAGCTGCACCTGCGGGATCTCGGACAGGGCCACCTGGATGCGCCGCTTGTTCTCGCGCTGAGGGGCCAGGATCGCGCGGTCGAGCTTCCGAAGCTGCGCCAGGCCGAGCGCCCCCTGCAGTTCCATCATGCGGAAATTGAACCCGATGAAATTCCGTTTCTCGAGTCCACGGCCCACGGCGGGATCGTGATCATGCCCGTGGTCGTGGTATTCACTCGCCCGGATGTAGGCCTCCTCGTCCTGGAAAAGCACCATGCCGCCTTCCCCGGTCGTCATGGTCTTGACCGAATCGAAGGAAAACGTCCCCATGCGGCCGTAAGTCCCCACGTGTTTTCCCCGGATCCGCCCGCCGCAGGACTGCGCGGTGTCTTCGATCACGGGCAGATCGAAGCGGCATGCCTCCGCGATGATCTCCTCGATCCGCGCCTGGCCTCCGCACATGTGCACCGGGACGATCGCCCTGGTCCGCGGGGTGATCCTGCGCGCCACATCCCCAGGATCGAGGCAGAAGGTGTCGTCGATCTCGGCAAACACCGGGACCGCCCCGATGTCCAGGATCGCCTCCCAGGTCGCCACGAAGGTGAATCCCTGGGTGATCACCTCGTCCCCCGGCCCGATCCCGAGGGCCGCCAGGGCCACCCGCAGCGCCGCCGTCCCGGAGGAGACCGCCAGGGCCCATCCGGCGCCGCAATAGTCCGCGAAGGCCTTCTCGAACTCCGCCACCTTGTAGATCCCCTGCCGCTCCTTGTCGAACTCGTAGCGGAACAGGACCTTGCGCGACAAGACATCCAGGACCTCTTTCCGCTCTTCTTCCCCCAGCACTTCAAAACCCGGCATGGCGCCCTCCTCTTTTCCCTGTTTGCAGCCCCGAGGCCGCGAAGGCTCCGGCCTCCCGCATAGGGTCATCCTCATATCTGCGCCTTTTCGGAAGGCGCCTCGTTTCCGGTTTCACAGCCGCTTTTCCCTGCGGCCGAAACCGGCCGTCCTTCGGACTAACGGCCTTCAAACGCGCGCCGGTAGATCTTTTCAGCCGCGGCGGCACTCATCGGCCGGGGGTTGTTCAGGATGGGCCGCGTAACGTTCATAGCCGCCTCGGCCATCCGGGGAATGGCGTCCTCCGGGACCCCCAGGTCCCGCAGCCTGAGCGGCGCGCCGATGTCCTGGGAAAGCTCCCACACCCGTTCGGCGGCCTCGGCGGCGAGGGCCCTTTCGCTCCTGCCCTTGGCCGGGGCCCCCATGGCGACGGCCACCGCGGCGAACTTTTCCGTGCTGCCGGGGAAGTTGAAATCGAGCACATAAGGAAGCATCAGCGCGTTGGCGATCCCGTGCGGGATATCGAAAAAGGCCCCGAGCGGATAGGCCAATGCGTGCACCGCCCCCACGCCGCTCATCGCCAACCCGAGACCCGCCAGATAGCTCGCCTGCAGCATCCGGATGCGATAATGAAGATTGCCCCCCTGAAAGACGGCCCCCCGCAGGCTCCCGGCGATCATCTTGACCGCCTCGAGGGAGAGGGCATCCGTGACGAAATGCGACTGGAGCGACGTGTAGGATTCGATCGCATGGGTCAGGGCGTCCATCCCCGTGTAGGCGGTCGGATAGGGCGGAAGCCCGAGGGTCAATTCCGGATCGAGGATCGCCAGAACGGGATACAGGAAGGGGCTGTTGATCCCCCCTTTGGTCTTGGTCCCGCGCATGGTGAAAACCGCCGTGAACGTCGTCTCGCTGCCGGTCCCGGCCGTTGTCGGAACCATGACGGTCGGCAGGCCGGGGGCCTTCACCAGGTTGAGCCCCACGTAGTCGAGGGCCTTCCCCTCGTTCTTCGCCAGGACCCCGATGGCCTTGGCCACATCGAGCGTGCTCCCGCCGCCCACGCCGATGACGCAATCCACCTGTTCCTGCCGGGCCAGTTCCGCGCCCTCGTCCGCCAGTTCGGGGGCGGGCTCCGGGCTGACCCGGAAGAAGGGCAACGCCTCGACCGGCCCTTGCGCCAGGATCTCCTGCACACGTCTGCCGAGCTCCATTTCGGAGAGGGCCCGGTCCATGACCAGCATGGCGCGGGCGGCCCCCAATGCCTCCAGTTCGGCCGGCAGGCTGCCTACCGCCCCGCTGCCGAACAGGGTCTTTTTGACCCCTTCGATGGTAATCAAACGTTTCATGACGGTCTCCTCGAGGTACAGGGATGCCCGGCGCCCCTGGGGCGCCCGTCCGGCTTCGTCCAGACACCGGCAGCATCCAGAGATAAACCAACGCGATGGATTTATCAAGGAAAGATCTTCGGAGGAAAGGCGTTCGGGCAGGCACCAGGCCTGAGCCCCTCAGCGTTCAAGCGCTCCCCCGGCCCGCTCCGCCGGCGGAGCGGGCCGGGGGAGCGCATCGTGGTCCTGGTCTCTCACAGGTTCCGGATGTCCTGTTCGTCACCCTTGGAAGGGAAATACAGGGAAAAGGTGGTCTCCCCGGACCCGTAACAGTCTTCAGGGCCGGCGCAGAACGGACAGAGGGATATCCCTCCCGGACAGACGCTGGCGCCGTCGAGAAGATGACGGCACCGGGTCGACGTCATCCGGATCTCGAACCCATAGCGTTGGGAGAACATCTTCATCCTGAGGAGATCCGCCCCCTTGCCGCCCGCGTTGAAGTCGTAGGGTCTCTTGGAGGAGTAGGAAAGGGTGTCGCCTGTCGTAAAAAACCCTTCGAATATGCGTTTCTTCGCCTCCTCCGGGATTCCGACCCCATAGTCGTGGACGACCAGCTCCATTCCGCTTCCCCGCGGGTGGACGAGGACGTCGATCCGCCCTTCGTCGGGGGTGTTCTCCACGGCGTTGCGGACAAGCCCGTCGACCAGCTTCTCGAGCACATCCCGGGGGATCCAAACGGCCGGCCCCGGCTCGGCCGCCAAGCTCACGTCGACATGCCGGTGGGCGAACAGGGGCTTCAGAAACGAGATCCGCTCCCCGACGAACCCATCCAGCAGGATCTTCTCGGACTCGCTCGTTTTCGGGCCGAAAAGATCGTCAATGCGCCTTCGGATCTTCTGGACGGCCACCCCCTCCCCCAGTTCCTCCGCCGTCAGGGCCTCGAGTTCGTCGGTGCACTCTTCGAGCAGGAGCATCATGACATCCTGGGTCTGGAGTGAACCGCCCATCAGAATATCCTCCGCCTGGCGCTGGATCTCCACCAGGCGGTTGAGGTTCCTGCGGGCCCTTTCCAGGGTCGGCGCCCACTCCGCCTCGGGCAGGTGCTTCAGCTTCCGGGAGACGATCGTCATCGTGGACATGAGAACCGCAAGCGGCGTCCTCAGTTCGTGCGAGAGGTGGTTGATCATCTTGTCCTTCGCCTTGTTCATGCTCAAGAGCTCATTGTAGGCCGACTTGAGCTTTTCAGAGACCTGGGCGTAGGCGATGACCACGGCGACGGTCCCGGCCACCATCTCCAGCAGTTCGATGTCCGACGGCTTGAAATCCCCGTCCCGCTTGTTGATGGCGCAGATGGCGCCCTTGATCCGGTTTCTCCCCACCAGGGGCACGAGCGCCAGATTCCGGGTGCTGTACCCCAGCTTGCGATCCCGCTCCTCATGGAGTTCCCGGTTCCGGGAAGTATCCGAAACGATCATCGGCTTGCCGGTCCGGATGACCTCCCCGGCCATGAGCTGGTCGTAGCGGAACCTGACCTCCGCGGCCCGCCGGATGGCCTCGTCCTGATCGTAGGCCGCCCCCGTGATGTAGAGCTCTTGCTTTTCCTCGTCCGGAAGAATCACCACGCACCCCTCCGATTCGACGAGGTCCTTCACCTCCGTGTTGATGAAATGGAGCAGCTCGTGGAGCTCCGGATACTTCGGAAGGGCGAGGCTGATCTGGAGCATGGCCTCCTGGATCCGGGCCATGCGCTTGTCCTTGGTGATGTCACGGTAGATGGCGATGACGCCGGCCAGATCATCCAGGCTTTCGGCATAGACCGCCGCGCGGATGGAGACGTCCAGCAGGCGCCCGTCCCTAGTCAACCGCTTGGATTCGTGGTGCACCAGGATCTTGTCCTGGCGAAGGCGCTTCAACTCTTCCAGGGTGCTCTGGACCTGATCGAACGGGACGAAGGGGACCCTCCCCGCCTGGAAGTCTTCGAGGGTCCACCCGAAGACCTTCGTGAAATAGGGGTTGAGATAGGTCGGGTGCCCGTCCATGGTGAACACGCCGATCGGGTAGGGGATGAAATCGACCAGCGTCTGGAGGCGGACCGAGGTCCGGCGCAGGGCGTCCTGCATCCGGTGGCCTTTGGTCACCTCCCTGAAGGTCTCCACGGCCCCGGTGACCCGGCCGTTTTCATCCTTCAGGGGCACCGCCGTAAACAGGAACCATTTGCCGCCCCCGTCGGGGGCCGGCAAAAAACGCTCCGCCTCCCAGGCATCCTCCGCCAAGGGCGACTTGCGGCACCCCGGGCCGAAGCGCGCCATGATCTCCGCCTCCGGTGCCCGGTCGACAACGAGGTCCAGCAGCACCGGCCCGGGCTCCAGGAAAAAGGTCCGCCATTGGCCCTTCGTCCCGATCATGCCTTCAGCCGGAATTCCGGCAAGCCTTTCATACGCCTTGCTGCAGTGGGTGATAAGATGCTCGGCGTCGATCACTAGAAGCGGCACGTCAAGACGTTCTATCGCAAGAGAAAGGATAAGCTCACGCTGTCCGGTCTCGGCATGGTGATGCTGACAGTGCTGTACCTTCTCTTCGGATCCCTCGGATCCCGTGGGCGGTTGGATAGTGTCTGCATCTGGGGGCATGTCAAAAATCTTCCAAATAGGCTCGTAAGGGCTTCAGAACCGACGAGATCCTTATCCACGGCGCAGCGATGAACAAGGGTGGCATGCTGATCGATCGCTTCGCGGCGGGTCCCGGTTCTTCCAATATCCAGGAAATGCAGCAATTGCGCGGAGGCGACCTGCAGGTCGCCGCACAAGCAAACGTGCAGATTGACGCCGAGATTGGCCAAAAAGACCATGTTCGGATAGAAACTGATTATGAGGTACAACATATGCGCTAGTCAATCAAGGGCTTTCAACGGGGATCCCCGGTTCGGAAAACGCGTTTTGCCTGCGGAACCCAGGCGAGCGTGTCAAAGCAAGGCGGGGAAAAGGCGAATACAGGAAATCATGATGGCGCAACAGCACGTTGCGCCATCATGACACCTGCTTGGCGGGAGGGGCGCATCGATCTCCTGTCAGCAAAAACTGGACATAAAAAGTTTCCTTCCGTTGGATGATCCGTATTCTCGCCCCGTCTCGACTTATATATCTTGCTGTTCAATGTCCAATTCTGGCACAAGACCATCATCGGAAATCTCATCATCAGAATCTTCCGAAATTATTTCCCTAACAATATCAATTTCGTTAGAATCCTGTTTTTTAAAGATTATTCTTCTATTAGCATCACTGTCTTTCAACGACTCATCTTCATTGTAGATTGGCTTTCCTTTTTGTTCTGATCCCCAATCATAACCGATCAACTGTCTAGATTCATCAAACAGGAATTTTTGGGGCAATGTCTCTTTTCCGAAGACATATTGACACATTCTCTCCTCGGCAACCAGCCCTTCCGACCTTTGAAGACCACGCAATGAACGAATATATTTATAACATGATTCAATTATATGTTTCATAATATGCCTACGTTCACCGATACTAATGTAACGGTGCCGTACCAACGCAGGCATCACCAGCCACCTTTGGCATATAGTCTCAAGATGAGAATATACATCGCTAGTCATTTCATATGTGTACATATCATATTCTGCTTCTGGTTTGTTATACGGGATATGACTATACGCATTGCTTACCTCTGATTTATGCTTTTCCTCGAAAAAATCCATTCCCCATTTCAAGTCTTCCATAAAATTGGACAATTTTTCTATCACGCCGTCTTTTCCCATATCATAGAGCGCATCAACATCCGTATTATCGATGATTGTATCGATGACATTTCTCAGGGTCTCATTGAAGGATTCAGCAGGCCAGACCCGACCCCTTTCATTGTCCTGCACGCCGAAAAGTCCGGAATCACGTTTATTACCAACGTATCTCCCGGTCATCCTTATCAGGCCGTAGTCACCGTCGAGCGGCGGCTTCTGCCGGCTGAAATATTTCTCCCGGAATTTTTCTCTGGCCTCGCTCAAGGCCTCCTGTCTGGCCTGTTCCAGAGATTTCGATTCATCCACTTTCGGCGGAAGTTCCTTTTTTTGCTGTAGCTCCGGGTCGGTCAGAGGATCTTGCGGGATCGGGATCTGATTGTCTAAACCCTTGCTTTCCAGAAATTTACGCTCTTTTTCCTCTTCAGGATTTACCAATTCTGGCTGCTGATCCAGAGTGATCGAGGAATCTTGCCGGGGCACGGTCCCAACGCTTGGCTTCTCAAGAACCCGCAGGGAAGAGTCAGGCTGGGAGAGCGGCGCTGGGGAAGTCCGCCCGTGCGCAACAATCGTGTAATGAACGCCCCCGTCCAGATAGCGGTAGGAGTCCATTTCGCTCCGGTGCCTGACGCTGCCGGTCACTTCGAAGCTCATCGGCATCTCCGGCATCCCGAAGATGAACTGCGTCAGGGATTGCCGCCTCGCTTCGTATGTTGATTCTCCGGCCTGCTGCACCTGTTCCCCGCCGTCCATCGGGTTTGACTCCAGAAACCGCCGGTATCTTCTCCATATCGTCTCCATCACCTGTCCCCGCGCACCTTGGGGGCGCAACAACAAGACAGACGGATGGAGTAAAAATTGATTGAAGAGGGTGTCGAGGTCCTGCCGAATAATCGGGTCGTCGACTTCCCGCAGCGGTGCCGCTGCATCCCAGAGCATCTGCCGCTGCGTGAAAAACGCCATGATATTGTCCCGGATCTCCCCGATGCGCCTGGACTCGGAAAGGCCTTCAGCGGACTGCTCGATGATCCTCTGCGCCAGGCACCTGAGGGTCTTCTCGCCACCCTGTTGCCAGAATTCCGGCAGGATATTCGTCTCCTGCTTGAGATCCTGCACAAGGGCGTCGAACGTCCCCGGAAGCGGATCCACGTCATCCGGCTTCCCGGAGAGGAAAAACCTCCGCTGGAAGGCCTCCTTCCTGCAGCGGATGCGATCCACCACCCTCCGCACACGGCGGCAGGTAAGCGGCCTCTCGCCGAGTTCTTGTTCGGCCATGGTGCGGCTATCCGATCCATAGAGGACCTCGATGGAATGGAGCAGCCTGTCCCTCAGGTAGATGTCTTCGCTCCTCAGCGTCACATCGACCGTCTGCGGGGCCCCCTTGAGATCAGGACGATTCTTCCGTATCGCCCGCGCACGCCACTTTCGACCGCTCCCGAAGAGATCCCTGTAATGGACGCCCAACCAACGCTCCTGTCCTCTTCCCTCCAGGCCGATCTCGCCCCACCAGCTCCTGCCTGCAGCCTCCCGCAGACGGTCGACAACACCCAGCGCTGCTTTCCATGCAACCATCGGACTCCTCCGCCTGCCTCGCTCCGAGGCTCTTCGCCTTTCCCCGGGGATCGATCCATTTCTCTCTTTCTGATCCCCTCGAAATCGCCTTTACAAAACGTGTGATCCGGAACCGGTTTTTTGTCCATCTCGGCGTCGCCTGTCTTCCGAGCGACCTCGCTGAGATCCTGAATGAGGCGTATCCCCCGCTGCGATCCGTGCATCTCCTGCTCCACCAAGTTCGGTGATGTGCGAATCGAAATTCTGCACCGGTGCGAGTTCTACACCCCATCCATCATTCCAATGAACAGGTCCACCTCTCAGCGCTCCGTACCGCCTTCTGTGCAATGCAGTCTGAAGAGATTCGCGTTTGGCCGCCCGAACGCGCGCAGGCCTTGCCGCTAAAACCCTCCGCCCGTGCCCGGCACTTCGCGCTCGCCTCATTTTCCTCAATGCAATACGATCCTCCCCGAACATACATCCTCGCCAGTCATGACCTCCGGCAAAGCCGGAGGCTTGAATTTGTGAACCGCTCAAAGCGGTAAATAAAATCGGGGGCCACCTGAAGGTGGCTACTATTTG